>QHOZ01000011.1 GCA_003219495.1 Verrucomicrobiota bacterium
TGAGATCGACGAAATGTTTGCGCGACGAACGAAAAGTATGGTGATCGTGATTCGCCCAGCCCAAGCCTAACGAATCCTGCCGCGCGCGTTGGGCTTGTCCCGCGCGGTTTCTTTTTTCCCAATACGCGCGCTCCTCGCGAAAGAACAAGTGGCAGGCCAAATCGCGGCCAACGAGATCGACCGCGTCCTGCAAAAGCTTGTGTGCGTGCGCAAAACCTTCTCCGTCATCGTCCCAAATGCGGCGGCGGCGTTGAAACATTTCGCGAACGGCGACGTAAGCTTTCAGGTCCGGCTTTTTCGTCACGTAACCCCGATAGCCGCGACGCTCGACCACCCACAGCTGCGTTCCGTTTTCCTCGCTCACCAGCATTTTGCGAAAACGGGAGAACGCTTCGCCGTCAATCTGACCATTGAGATGGTGCGCGATCGCAAAATCGGCGACGAGATCGGCGCGAATGGCGAGCGCGAGCGGGAATTTCGCGTTACTCGGCGTCAGGAGAACTTTCGGCAGCATCGCTTCGGGATGCCACAAGGCCACATGTCGATCTTTCGTTTCGCCAAGCGGATCTTCGACGAATCCAACTTCGCGCAATTTCTTTTCATCGCCGGCGGGCAGGAGCAAATGATCGGTCCAATCGAGAATGAGCGTGCCGGTCTCGTCACGCATCCGTTTCGCGAGCGTGCGCGCAAAATTGTTGCGTCCAATGAAGGCGTCGATCCGCTCGAGAATGAAATTCTCGGCGTCGTAGCAAAGCGGCCAATCAAACTTCGATTCGGCCGCCGATTTATTTTTCTTCAGGGTCGTTGTTGCCATAAATCTAAACGGTTGCGCTTCCGTCGTCTGCACCAAACTGGATTCCCTGCGCGAGCGGAAGCTCCGATGAAAAGTTAATCGTGTTCGTCTGCCGGCGCATGTAACTTTTCCATGAATCACTGCCGCTCTCGCGCCCGCCGCCGGTTTGTTTTTCGCCGCCGAACGCGCCGCCGATCTCCGCGCCGCTCGTGCCCGTGTTCACGTTTGCGATTCCGCAATCGCTTCCCACCGTGCTCACGAATTTCTCCGCTTCGCGCACGTCGTTCGTAAAAATGGAGCTCGTCAGTCCCTGCGGCACGCCGTTCTGGATCGCCATCGCTTCATCGAAATCCCGATACGTCATCAAATAGAGCAACGGGCCAAACGTTTCTTCCTGCACGATCTTGAAATCCGGCTTCGCGCTGGCGAGACACGGCTTCATATAACAACCGCCCGGCAATTCCATTCGTTCGCCGCCGTAAAGAACTTCGCCACCCTCCGCTTTTAATTTTCCAATCGAATCCTGCACGCGGTCGACCGCAGCGTTGTCGATCAACGGGCCCATCAATGTTTTTCGATCGAGCGGATTTCCAATCGGCACGGATTTGTAAGCGCTCAACAGTTTCGAGCGCACTTTGTCGGCGATTGATTCATGAATAATCACGCGCCGTGTCGAAGTGCAACGCTGACCGGCCGTGCCGACCGCGCCGAAGAAAATCGATTGCGTGGCAAGATCGACATCCGCGCTCGGCGCGACGATCAGCGCGTTGTTGCCGCCGAGCTCGAGCAACACTTTGCCCAAACGCGAAAGCACCGCCGGCCCAACTTGCATTCCCATTCGCACCGAACCGGTCGCGGAAACAAGCGGAACGCGCGGATCGGCCGTGAGTTTTTGACCAACACTCGGACCGTCACCGACCAGTAAACTGAAAATCGCCGGGTCGGCCCCGGTGTCGCGACAAACGCGCTCCGCGATCTTCGTGACCGCAATCGCGGTGAGCGGAGTTTTTTCCGACGGCTTCCAAATTGTTGCGTCGCCACAGACCGCCGCCAGAGCGGCGTTCCACGACCACACCGCCACCGGAAAATTGAATGCGCTAATCACTGCGACAAGGCCGAGCGGATGCCATTGCTCCATCAAACGATGACTCGGACGCTCGGATTGAATCGTTAGGCCGTAAAGCATGCGCGATTGCCCAACCGCGAGATCGCAGATGTCGATCATCTCCTGCACTTCGCCTTCGCCTTCGGCAATGATCTTGCCCGTCTCGAGCGTCACGAGCTGGCCAAGCTCATGTTTCAATTCGCGAAGTGCGTTTCCCAAACGGCGAACCGTTTCTCCGCGCACTGGCCCTGGAGTTTTGCGCCACTTCTCGAAAGCTTCCTGCGCGCGCGTGATCGTCGTTTTGTAATCGTCGTCCGAAGCTGTTCGCACGCTCGCGATCTTTGCCCCGTCGATCGGCGAGACCTTGTCGATCTTTGCCCCGCCGCCGCGCCATTCGCCGTCGAAAACTCCGTCGTTGATCTCGCTCAGCGCGAGTTTTTCGAGCACGGATTGCATTGCTATTTCCGTTTGCGGCAATATTGCCGCATCAGACCCATCGCTTCGTCCACGATCGCAGCCGTGATATCGAGCGCGGGACGAAAACGGATCGTGCGTTCGCCGGAGCGAAGCGTGAGCACGCCGAGATCGAACAAGCCTTTCCAGAATTTCTCGCGCGTCTCGCCGTCCGGAAGATCGAACGCAAGAAACAATCCGCGGCCGCGCACCGCGGTTACTGCGGGTTCGTAACGCTGCAGCTCGCGCAGTTGATCCAAAAAGTAAGCGCCCACCTTGGCCGCGTTCTCGACAAGAAATTCCTGTTCAATGATTCGCATGTTGTGCGTCGAGCGCACCATGTCGGTGAGATTACCGCCCCACGTCGAATTCAACCGGCTCGGTAAACGGAACGCGTTGTCTTTCACTTCATCCATGCGGGGACCGCCCATCACACCACAGGTCTGCACTTTTTTCCCGAACGCGAGCAGATCGGGCAGAACATCGAAATGCTGACAGCACCACATCTTGCCGGTCACGCCCATGCCGCATTGGACTTCGTCAAAGATGAGGAGCATTTCGTTTTCGTCGCAAATCTCGCGCAGTTTCCGCAACCATTCGCCGCGGAAATGATTGTCGCCGCCTTCGCCCTGGATCGGCTCGATGATGATGGCGCAGATGTCGATCTTCTGTTTATCAAACAACTCCCGGATCTCCTGCTCCGATTTCTTTTCGCGCGCGATCACGTCCGCTTCGCGCTCCGATTCGGGTAACGAGAAATTGATGTAGGGCGAAGAAACGCGCGGCCAATCGAACTTCGCGAACAAATCCGTCTTGCGCGGATCGGTATTCGTTAGGCTCATCGTGTAACCGCTCCGGCCGTGAAAAGCGTGCTTGAAGTGCAAAACCTGCGTTCCGCGTTCGCCGTGCCCGGCCGCCATGTTCTTGCGCACTTTCCAATCCATCGCCGCCTTCAGCGCGTTCTCGACTGCGAGCGCGCCGCCATCGATGAACAGGTATCGATCCAACGGTGACAAGCCGGCCACGCGCGCGAAGGTTTCGACAAACTCCGCGTAGGCTTCGGAATAAACGTCCGAGTTCGCGACTTTTGATTTCGACGCGCGCAAGAGATCGCGCTGCACCGCCGGCTGCTCGAAGTAAGGATGATTGAATCCGATCGGCATCGATCCGAAAAATCCGTAGAGGTCGATTAGACGGTGACCGTTTGCAGCGTCGATCAAATAGGAGCCGCGGCTCTTTTCCAGATCGATGACGATTTTGAAACCATCGAGCAGAATGTGCTCGGCCAACGCATCTAAGACATGCGATGGCGCAATCGACGTGCGATTTTTACTTTTGCTCAAACGCGGCCGCGAGGTGCTGGCCGCCTCGGTGAGCATGGGCGGCATACTCATCCGTTGAGAGTAGCTTTTGCAGCAGAGTTGGTCAACCGGACGCCGGCGGCGTCCTACTTCTTGTGCGCCGGCGCGGCCTGCGGCACTTGCGGCCAAATGGCCTTTTGCTCGGCCGTCGCCTTGGCAAGCGCGGCATTGTATTCCGCAACTTCGACGTTGTAGGCGCGATTGCCTTCCGCGTCACTGCGGAGCAGGTCGCGCTTTCTTACATGCAACGACTCGGCCCAACCCGTCAGACGCTCTATCTCTTTCGCGTTTTCGATTTTTCGTTGTTCCAAACCCGAAGGCGTGGCCGGTTTCGAAACTTTCTCGAGACCGTAATGGTCCGCCGGCGCGGCCGGAACATCTTTATGTTTAAAGAAATTGTCGGTGTACGATCCTGAGATCGACGCCGGGCGGAGCACGAAGAACGCGAGAAAGCACGGGAGCGCGAACAAGCGGAAGGTTCGCGATAACGGAGCGAGGTCAGGGTAAGTCATCCGAAACAGCAGAGGCCCGAACGGCAGAAAAATTCCCAAGCCCCACCAAACGCTGACGCCAAAGGCCGCGCCGATGAGCATGATGCGCCCCACGGAGCTCAGGACAATTCCGAGGGCGAGAAAAATTAGGGCAACCACGCGCCTGAGTTAAGCAGGCGTAGTGCCATTCCCGACGGCTGGCGGAAGCGATGGGCGCGATCAGCGGACGATTCCGTCCCGTAGATCCGCGTGTTTTCCATCGAGCAATTCCTGCGTGAGTTTATAACCGCGCTTGTCCACGTTTCGGCGCGTCCCGGCGAAATGATTGTCGATCCGTGATTTTGCCGAGCCGCAGAAATAATTCGCGACGGAGAGCATTTCATTCGCCGATTCGCCCTGATCCATTTTGTATTGCGCGTAGGAGCACGTGGCGCTGATCGCGAAAAGCTCGGTTGCGATTCCGACAAATCGCGAGAGCAACAATTGCTCGCGATCGAGCTTCGGGCCGAACCGCGCCATCGCGTGAAACAAACCGCGCGCGAGTTTCTTGCTCGTGCCGGCCGCGTAATCGACGTGGCGTTGTAAATCGCGATGGAGATTGTCGATCTTGCCCGCGCCGCTCGAGAACCACTGACGCGGATACCAGCCGGCGTAAAATTTTCCGGACGTGAAGACGGCTTTCGCGCGCTCCGACATCGGCAGCGTGGTATTGAAAATCGCGCCGCCCACTTTCAAATGCGGATCGAGTGCTTCACGCGCGATGAACAAGCGCATGATTTCGCTCGAGCCTTCGAAAATAATGTTTACGCGGCAATCGCGCAGAAATCTTTCCACGCCGATTCCTTCTTCCCCGCGGCCGGCGAGGGATTGCGCCGTTTCGTAACCGCGGCCGCCGCGCACCTGCATCGCTTCGTCCGCGATGCGCCACGTCATCTCGGTCGCCCACATTTTGCACATCGCGGTCTCAATTCGAATGTCGCCGACTTTGCGATCGAGCAATGACGAGCTCAAAAACGTGATCGCTTCCATCGCGAAAACATCCCCGGCCATCTCCGCGATTTTTCCGGCGATCGCGGCGTGTTTGCCGATCGGCACGCCCCATTGCACGCGTTCGCCTGCCCATTTGCGCGAGATTTCCAGTAATCGCACGTAAGCCGTCCGGTATTCAAAGTGGTGAGCGCGACTTTCAATCCCTGACCTTCCTTCGCGATCATGTTTTCGCGCGGCACACGCACGTTCGTGAATTTCACGATGCCGTTGTAAAGCGCGCGCAGTCCCATGAAACGGCAGCGATATGTGATTTCGAGGCCGGGCGAATCAACGTCGACGATGAACGCGCTGATTTGTTTGCGCTCTTTACCGTTCACCATTTTCGACGGCGTTCGCGCCATCACCACCAGCACACCGGCTTTCACGCCGTTCGTGCACCAAAGTTTTTCGCCATTCAGGATGAACTCGGAGCCGTCCTCGGTCGGTTCCGCTTTCAGGCTCAGTGTCGCCGGATCGGAGCCCGCGTGCGTTTCGGTCAACGCGAAGGCGGAAATTTCGCCGGCCGCAACGCGCGGCAGATATTTTTTCTTTTGCTCCTCCGTCCCAAACAACAACAGCGGCTGCGCGACGCCAATTGATTGATGCGCCGACACCAACGCGGCAACGTTGCCATCCCAACTTCCGAGCAGGACCGCCGCGCGTCCGTAATTGGTCTGGGTCAAACCGAGACCGCCGTATTGTTTTGGAACTTTGATTCCGAAAGCGCCGATCTCGGCCAGCCCCTTGAAATTTTCCGGCGGAATTTCGCCCGTCCGATCGATCTCATCGGCATCGACATGTTCGCGCAAATAATTTTCGAGTTTCTCCAAAAACTCCGCGCCGGCCGCCTTGTCTTCTTCGCTTTGCGCGGGCCATGGATAAATCCGGTCGAAATCGTAACGCCCGACAAACAGATTGCTCGCGAAACTGCCGCGATCGTCGAGCGGATCGCGCGACGCTTCGGCGAGCTCGAGCGCTTCGCGCTGGCCTTTCGACATTTTCGAAGTGTCGATAACAGACACCGGCGCGGATTTTTCCGGCTTCGCGCTCGTTTCGGCCGCGATCTGTTTGTCTGGAGCTTCGAGCGATGACTTCATGATTCGTAAAATTTCGTTCCGTCGCGGGCGTGCTTTTTCAAGATCTCGCACGGCGCAAGTTTATCTTCGCTTTGCGCGAGCCGATTCATTTCATCGAGGAGCTTCTTCAAACCAAAATGTTCCGCGAAACGCAACGGCCCCCCGCGATGCGGCGCAAATCCGGTTCCGA
>QHOZ01000108.1:0-2559 GCA_003219495.1 Verrucomicrobiota bacterium
CACGCCCATAAGCGCGCCAAGAAACAAGATTTGGCGGTCGTGGGTGTCGGTTGTATCGCGTCCGAGAAAGTCGATGCGCGCGAGCGCCCAACACAGACCGAGGAATAGGACCACGAGCAGCAGCGTGGGCAGACCCGCGTTGCTGAAGCGCCAGAGCAGTTCTGTGCCCATGACTATTCCCGCAGCGACCCACGCGACTGACGGATCAAACAATCGGCGAGCGATCAGAAACACAAGCCCGACGGCGACCTGGAATAGCGCCTGGTTGACGCCAGTGATCCACATATCGGGCCCATAGATTCGGAATTTGTCGATCCCGGTCCTGATCTCGTAATCGCCTCGCATGAATTTGAGCGTCCCTGCCAGCAGCGCGGGATAAGCCGGCGGGTTCGCGAGGTCCGGATGCAGCTCTGGAAGGGCGTTGGTTTCGCCGCGATGCTTTTGTAGTAAATAAATGCTGAATGGCCGAACAAAATCCGTGGTGTACCCTTTACCCTGGGAAATATTCCGCGCGAGTTGCGCGGCATCCATGCCTTCGACGGTGGAGAGGTTTCGGTACAAGGCCGAATCATAGAAGACGGCGATCGTGGCGAAAAATATGACGCCAACGACGTACGACAGGTATCGATAAGCCGGGCCTTGCTCGATGGCGTGGATGATCTCCTGCAGCCGAAAGCTCATGTCAAAGATGTTCGAGGCCGTAAGTATGCAGCTTTCGGTGCAAGGTGCGACGGCTCAGGCCAAGCTTCCTGGCCGCTTCGGTGCGATTGCCGTCGGATTCCTTCAACGCGCGAATGATCAGGTTTTTCTCGGCGTCTTTGACGGCCAGGCCGCCGGCATTGGCGGGCATGCTTGTGGTTTTCTGCGCGGTCGGAATGGCCGGCACTCCGCCGCGAATCTCGGGCGGGAGATCGCGCGCAGTGATTTTGTCCGATCGGCAAAGCACGACGGCGGTTTCGATTGCAGCGCGCAATTCGCGGACATTGCCCGGCCAGGGATAATTCAGCAAGCGCTCCATGGCGTCGGAGGTGATCTCGCGCACAGGCTTTTCGTTCTCCTCGGTCGATTCGCGCAGAAAGGCTTGCGCCAGGATTGGAATATCAGCGCGGCGTTCGCGAACCGGCGGCAACTCGATACGCACGCCTTTTAGGCGGTAGTATAAATCGTCGCGGAATTGTCCGGCAGCAACGAGGTCTTCCAAGCTTTTATTAGTCGCGGCGATCAGCCGCACATCGGCGGTGTGCGTTTTTGTCGATCCGACGCGCTCGAAGGTACGTTCGCCGAGAAAACGCAGCAGCTTGATTTGGATCGTCGCATCGATTTCGGCGATTTCATCCAGAAAAAGTGTGCCTCCCTGGGCAGCTTCGATGCGCCCAACTTTGCGTTCATGCGCGCCGGTGAAAGCGCCTTTCTCATGTCCAAAGAGTTCGCTTTCGATGAGCGTGGATGAGAGGCCGGCGCTGTGCACCGTGACCAGCGGATGGTTGCGGCGCGGACTCAGTTGGTGGATCGCCTTGGCAATTAATTCTTTGCCCGTGCCGCTTTCGCCAGTGATCAATACGATTGCGCGGGTCGGGGCCACTTGCCGCACCGTGTCGAACACCTCAATCATTGGGGGTGTTTGGCCGATAATGTTTTCCAGGCCGAACTTCGAATCGAGTTGCTGGCGAAGGGAAACGTTCTCGACCTCAAGCATCTGCTGGCGCAGAATGCGCGCGATACGCATCTCTAATTCGTCGATCTGCAGCCGTCCCTTGGCGATGTAATCGTCGGCGCCATTCTTCATCGCCTGGACAGCGAGTTCCTCTGAGCCGTAGGCAGTCATGAGGATGCAGACGGGTGGCTTCGAAAGTGATTTCGCACGCCCAATGAGTTTCATCCCGTCTTCGGCCGGCAAACGAAAATCGGTAAGCAACACATCGAAATGTTCCTGCTCGAGTAACTGCATCGCAGTCGCCGCGTCCTCCGCGACATAAACGTCGTAGCGATCTTCAAGGGCAGCGCGGAGGCCTTCCCGCGTGGGCTTTTCGTCGTCCACGATCAGCAGCATGGGTTTGTCGAACGTTTTGGTCATCCTTACTCCGCCGGCGTGGCTGTGCCGGCCGACAACAATCTCGGCCCGCGCTCGTGAAGCGGCAACCAAATCCTGAACGTCGTGCCTTCGCCCACGCGGCTCTCCAACTCGATCCCGCCGCCGTGGTCGCGCACGATGCGCTGAACGATCATCAGTCCCAAACCCGAGCCTTTCTTTTTCGTGGTGTAAAACGGTTCAAAAATGCGCTTGACGTGATCGGCCGGAATACCGACGCCATTGTCCGACACGCTCACCCATACATTCTCCGAGCTTTGTCCTGTCTGCAAACGCAACACGCCGCCTTTAGTCATTGCTTGCAACGCATTTCGCACCAGGTTCACCAGCGCCTGCTGGATTTGCCCGGGGTCCATCCGCACTTCGGGCAATTGCCGGGCCGGTTTGACCTCGAGCAAGACACCGCGATTGTCAATTTCGGGGCGCAGCAGTTCGATCGTCCCGCGCACCACATCGTTCAATTGTGCCAA
>QHOZ01000108.1:2852-4629 GCA_003219495.1 Verrucomicrobiota bacterium
CCAGCGGGGCGGCATAAAGGCTGATCACCCGCGGACGAGGATAATGCACTTCGAACTCGTGTCGCGCGATGCCCGGTCCGCCGGCCCGATCCATCGCCGCCAACTTCTCCCATTCAATCTCCGGTAGGTAGCGGTCGATCGTTTGGCCTTCCGCGCCCTGGCGCATGCCGAGCAATTTAGCGACCGCTTGATTGAAGTAGAGGATGCGGCCATTTTCATCGAGTACCAGCACGCCGTCTTCGATCGTATTAAAGAGCGTCTCGAGGAAATCCCGCTCGCGTGCCAGTCGCCGCACCACAGTCTGCAAGCCCTGCGCGTCCAGCCGTCCGATGCGCCCAAGCACCTTATCGAGGAAGTTCGGTTTCGAGGCCATGCCGTTAATCGATGAACATGAACTCGTTGGAGAAGAACAGCACCTGAGCGTAAGCCGCCCAGGCATCGAGCGGCCGCAACGGCGGCTCCGGCGGGCCCGCGAAATTTGCCTTCGCGTCCCAGGGGCCGACACGCGGAGCCCACTTGAATGTGTCCTGGGAAGAGTCTTTGCCCGAGACAACCACAAAATCGATCGGTTCCCCGGCTTTCACTGCCACGTCTTCGACGGCGGTTTCCGCTTTTTGCGCACGCAACGTCCAGCTCGCTATCGGCCGCTTTGTTCCGATTACGATATAAGCGCGAACGCCGTCGCCTTCCTTCGCTTCGTGCGACAAGGCCCCTGAAATCTTTACGACGCAATTGCTGGGGGCGATCCAGCGCCGCACTACGGCATGGTTGTTGTCGTCCCCGGGATACCCACTGTCGGCCTTGAGTTGCGCTGGACCGAGGGTCGGGTCGGGATAAAACTCGCCACCTTGCCACGCGTCTCCTGCAAAATAGGGAAAAGGAGTGAAAGATTTCACCATACCGGAATCGTCGATTTCCGCTGTTCCGTACTGCCACACGGAAGGAGCATTGGTCGGCGGAGGTGGCGGTGGATCGATGCCTCTTACAAAGTCGAGCGCCCGCTGAACTTCAGTATCAGAAGGCGCGCGCTCAAAAAGCCGCCCGTATAGCTCTCGGACGCCGGTTTCGTCATGCGCGATCGTGGCAGTCAACGCCTGCGCGCGCTCCGCCACAAAGGGGCTGTTCATGAAAAAAAGCGATTGCTGCGGAATGCTGGTCAGATGTCGCGCCGGCGTGTGCAGGTCGGGGTTGGCGAAGTCGAAGGTGCGATAAACCGCAGGATCTTGCGGGTTAACTCACCTGAGGCAGCGAGCATAAAGTCGTGCATCGCCTCGAAGTCCAGCCGCTGGCGGTTCATGTGCGAGAGCAAACGATTCTCAGGATCGCTGCTGGGCGTAGGGCCTTCGCTCGACTGCTGCCACGTGCGCGAATTGAGAATCAGCCGGTGGAGTTTCTTGATCGACCAGCCTTCCGATACGAACCGGTGCGCGAGATAATCGAGGAGTTCGGGATGGCTCGGTGGATCGGCGCGCGTCCCGAAGTCGCTGGCGCTCTTTACGAGACCGGCGCCAAAGTGCTCTTGCCAAACGCGGTTTACAAGCACGCGCGCGGTGAGCGGATTGTCGGGGCTGGCGATGATTTCCGCCATCTCGAGCCGGCCGCTACCATGAGTAAACGGCTTCCGTTCCTTCCCGGCGACTACCTCAAGATATTGCCGCGGCACTTCTTCGCCGCGCGTGACGGGATTGCCGCGCTTGAAGACGCGCGGATTTCCGGCGACAGGCTTGTCTTCGAGAATGCCAGCATAAGAGGCGGCCAGCGGGTGCGTAATGTTCAG
>QHOZ01000109.1 GCA_003219495.1 Verrucomicrobiota bacterium
CCCGGGATTTTTCGCTCGCTTCAAATCCGAATGGCGCGTGGAGCTACGGCTACGAGGACACGCTGGGCAGCCCCTTCGTTCCGTTCACGTTGTGGAAATATAACTATGATCCTGCCGGTGTGCCGGTTGAAGTCTGGAACATCGACTACTGGACCGTGCCGGCGGTTCAGCACAACGCCACGACTTCCACGGTCGTCACTGATGGCGGGCAGGGCCTGTATCCGCCCGGCACGGTATGGTTCTATCCCGGTCCGTCCGATCGCGACGATGGAGGCTATAATCCGCACGACAATTATTGTGTCTTGCGCTTTACCACCCCATCAGATGCCCCAGGCGATTACGCCTTGAACACGGCTGTCCGCGGCGCCTACACCGGACCGATTTCCGGCGACACGGATTTTCATGTGCTGCTCAACAGTCGGGAAATTTTTGGCCAGTTCCTGCCGCCCGAAGGCAGCATTAGCTTCAGCGACACACTTTCGCTTCGAGCGGGCGACACGGTCGACTTCGTCATCGGCCGCGGCGCCGACGACAGCTACCATGGCTCCCGGCTGATTATCGACGCCACCCTGCCGCAGGTTCGAACGCCCAAACGCTGATACGGTACTACCCCGTCGGGCTGGTCCATCTCGCTCAGAGCTTGTTCCGGACTTGCTGCACGCCGGCGACCATATTCTGAAGCTTTTGCTTTGCTGCCCAGCGGGCGGTTTGGCTGAGGCCGCAATCGGGAGCGAAGGAGAGCCGGTCGGCGGAGGCATGTTGGAGGCAGGCGCGGACACGCGAGGCGGCGTCGTCCGGGGTTTCGATGTAATAGCTTTTCACATCGATGATGCCGACGGCAGCATCGAGCTTTCGCGTAATGAGATTGATGATTTCCAATTCGGCGAATTCGCGGCTGGCCATCTCGAGATGGATCTCATCCACATGGAAGTCGAGGAAAGCGGGGAACATAGGCGCGTACCGGCGCAGGCCGACGGCGTGGCCCTTGTAGTTGCCGAAGCACAGGTGCGTTGAGAGACGGCATTTGCCGCGAACGCTCTCGACGGTGCGATTGAAGATGTCGACGAAGCGCTTTGGGTTCTCCCGATGCGCGTAGCAACTCATGGAAGGTTCGTCGACCGTGATCTCCTTGCAACCCACTTTGACGAGGCTCTCCAGTTCGGCGCGGACGATTGGCAGCAGGGCTTCGGTAATGGCGTAGCGATCGGCGTACTGCGTGTTCGGAAGCAATCGTCCGCTGAGTGTGTACGGGCCGGGGACACTCGCCTTCAGCGTGGGATCGGTCGGCGCTACGCGTTTGAGGCGTTCGAAATCTTCCACCGTGCCCAGGCCACGCGGGGCGATGAGCGGCGCGACGATCTTGTGTTTGCCGCGTTGGTCATGGGCCGGCGGCCCGAATCTTCGAGGCGAAGCAGATTCAAGTTTCGAGTCGCGTTTGTTCGCCATCGGTGATCACATCGAGACCGGCTTCGACTTGGTCGCGCACGGCGATTGCGACCGCGTCGTCGATCATCTCAGCGCGATCCGCTTCGCCCAATTGGTCGAGATGCTGGCAGGCAAACTCGAGCCAGCCTGGGAACGGGTAGCTGCCAATGACCGTGGTGCGCAGCGGGCGTTCTTTCATTTGGCGTGTTGATATAACGCCGCAAGACGACGCGCATGTTCGTCGTAAGCTGCCTCGAAGAGCGCATTAGAGCGGTCGGCGCCGAGGAGTGCTGCGGCGGTAAGCACTTTCGGCGGGGCTCCTGCCTGCACGAGGCGAGCCGCCGTTTCGGCTTTGATCGCATTCACAAGCAAGCAGCCGCCGACCGTTGAGCCGGGCGCGACGGGCGTTTCGAGTTTGGGCAATTGGATCATCGCATCGCCCGCGGGCGCGCCGGTGTCCAGGACGATATCCGCGAAGTCTTGCAGCTTTTTGCCGGATGGATGTCGGCTGGCCGTCGCTTCCGAATGTCGCTTGCTGATGATGACGACCACCTTCACGCCGCGTTTCTGGAATTCTTCCGCCATTTCAATCGGCACCATGTTGCAGCCACTGGAGGACGCGACCAGCGCACTGTCTTTCGGAGAGATGTAGAAATTGCGCAGGATGCGCTCGGCCAGGCCGGAAACATTTTCAAGGAACATCGCCTGGCGCTGACCGTTCGCGCCGACGACCGCGTTGTGGAAGGTGAGTGAAAGTTCGACGATCGGGTTGAAGCCGGGGAACGAACCGTAGCGCGGCCACATTTCTTCCACCAGGACCCGGCTGTGGCCGGAACCGAAGAGATGCACCATCCGCCCGGCGAGAATTGAATCCGCAAACCATTCCGCCGCCTGCTGAATCGCCTGCTGCTGTTGCTCGACAACGCCGATCAAGTCGCGGCAGCGGCTCAGGTATTCGGCTGCTGGCGTCATTGAGCTGCGGTGGTGGCGCTGGCTGCGGACGTGCCGGTCTCCTGGCCGGCAATCCACATGCGCCTGACGTGCGAACGAATGTCGAGAATGTCCCCATCGGCCACGAAGAGCGAGGCCTCTTTGCCGGCATCAATCGAGCCAAGGCGCTCGTCCACGCCGAGGACCTGCGCGGGATAAAGCGTGATGCCTTTCAGCGCTTCGTCTGCGGGCAAACCGAACGCCATGGCTTGCGCGGCGACGTAAGGCAGGTTGCGGACCATGCTCGCCTCGAAACGGCCCGACTCGCAGAAGATGACTTTCACGCCGGCGCGATGCAGGATTGACGGTGCTTTGAACTGCGCGTCATAGGAACTCGTGTCCTTCGCTGGAAACGCCCACACACTGTCGTAGATGACTGGAATTTTTTTCGACGCGAGCAAATCGGCGACTTCGGCCGAGCCTTCTCCGCCGACGATTACTGCGTAAAAACCGTTGGCGTCGGCCCATTTGACCGCGGCCTTGATCTGGCGCGCATCATCCGCGCGGATCATCAGCGGAATCTCTCCGCGCACAAGCGGCATCATCGCTTCCCACGCGGGCACGATCGATTTGTCGGTCCGCGACTTGGCGTACGCTTTGGCCTCGCCGAAAAACTCGTCGATGTCCTTCAATTTGGCGCGACGATCGCGCGCCTGGTCCTCAAGGCTCTTCAAGGACGACTTGTCCCGCACTTCATCGCGCGAACGCGTGTCCAAATCCATGCTCGGCCAGGTGAGGTGCAACCCGACCGGCTTGCGAATGGTCATTTCTTCAGTAGTCCAGCCTGCGAGCGCGATGACGCCGGAAAGGCCCGGGACGATGCCGCCAGAGGGAACGGGTTGGGCGTGCGTGATGCCGTTGGCGCGCGCGACCGGGATCAGTTCCGAGTCGGGATTGATGGCGATCCAAGACTGGACATCGGGCGTGAATTGGCCGACCTCAGCCGTGTCACGCGTCGCCAGCACGCCTGGGATTTCCACAAGACCGAGCGTCGTATTCGCGGCGATCAGGCCGGGATAAAGGTGCTGGCCCCTGAGCTCGTTGACTTGCGCGCCTTTAGGGTCAATCGTGGACGCGACTTCCACGATTTTTTTGCCGTCGACGAGCACGTCGCCCGGCGCGAGCGTTTGGCCCGTAACGGTGTGAACGGTCGCGCCGCGAAAGAGCACTCGCTCGGCGTTAGCGCACAGCGCAAGCGATGCAATCAGCAGAATGTTAATCTTCTTCATCGAGGCAATGGCGATCTTGTGAGTCGTATTGATGTTCGAGGGCAATCTGAAAGAACGTGGCTTCGGCTTTCGGGTCGGAGACGGCGGATTTGCCAGGATTCTTCAGAATCTGTTTGGCTTTATCAATCAGCTCGGTGCGCTCCTTTTCAAGCGCCGCAACGCGCACAGCATTTTCGTCCCGATCGAAATATTTCTTCCCGTCGATCCACGTTTGCAGACACACGGTTCGCGAATCTACGGGCGAAGCCGACCAGATGGCGAAGTCCGCGTCCTTGCCCACTTCGAGCGAACCGATGCGCTCGTCGATGCGCAATTGCCTGGCGGGATTAATCGTGACGAACTTCAGCGCTTCTTCGTCGGTAGTGCCGCCGTACTTCACGGCCTTTGCGGCTTCGAGATACAGGCGGCGCGCGTGATCGGACGAATCCGAATTGAACGATACGACGACGCCGCGCTCGCGCATGAGACTGCCGGCGTACGGGATGGCATCGATGACCTCATATTTATACCCCCACCAATCGGCGAAGCAGGACGCGCCCGCGCCATGCTGCGCGATTTCGTCGGCGATTTTGTAGCCTTCGAGCACGTGTTGCAACGTGCCGACCTTCACGTGAAAGCTCTCCATGAGGCGCAGGAAGGCGAGAATTTCATCCTGTCGATACGAGTGGCAATGAATCCAGCGCTTGCCCTGCAGTATTTCGCCGATCGTTTCGAGTTCAAGGTCGCGTCGAACCGGACGGCCATTCGCGTTCGCGATCTCCTCCAGATATTGCTGCGCCGCGGTAAAGCGGTTCGCGAAGAAAGTGCCGACGCCCATGCGCGAACGCGGGAAGCGCGTGCTCCGTTCGGAGCTGGATTGTTTCACGTTTTCGCCGAGGGCGAATTTGATACCCGGCGGCGCGCCGGCAAATCTCATTTCGTCGGGCGAGGCGCCATCGCGCAGCTTGATGATGCAATTCTGGCCGCCGATAGGATTGGCAGAGCCATGCAACAGATTCGCCACGGTGAGGCCGCCCGCGAGCTGGCGCAGAATGTGCGTGCTTTCGGAATTCACGACATCGCCCACTCGCACCATGGCGGTGGACGGCAGCGTGCCTTCGTTCACCGCTCCGAGAATATCGCTGTGATTGTGCGCGTCGAGCAGGCCGGGCGTGACGTGCTTGCCCTTGCCATCGATGACCACGCCTTCGCCGGTCAAGTTCCTGCCGATCGCCTTGATACGGCCGCCGGCGACGAGCACGTCTGCATTAGTGAGGATGCCCTGCGGACCGCAGGTCCAGACGGTGGCGCCTTTGA
>QHOZ01000111.1 GCA_003219495.1 Verrucomicrobiota bacterium
CGGCTGTGAATCGGTAAGCCTTCACAATCGAGTCCCAGTTCTTCTTTATGAATTCCAGGTCGCCGCTCGTTCGCCAATAGTCCCCGTGAGCGATGATGTACAGCGGAGTCGCATCGGCGCTGGCCCAAGGATAACCATAGTCTTTGAACCAGGGAATGAGTCCCGCGCTCTGAGAGATTTCGTGAGGGATCTTGCCGTCGTCGCGTTGAAACTTCTTCAGAAAATCGAGCGTCGTCCGTGTAGCCGCGTAGTCGCCGTATGACGTGATTGCCAGCGCGGTCCAGAGAGCGTCCCGCCCGAAGAACCACGCGAACCCGGGACGTTCGCTCTCGCCCGAGGTTCGAAACCCGGCGAGGAGTCCCGTGCCTAGAAGCGGATTTGTCGCAATCCCTTTGTCAACCCCGACCTTCGCCCAGGCGAAAGCCGTGTTGAGCCGCTCGTCGGGAGTCTCGACCGTCGCGGTCTCCTGAACCCGGCTGTAATAGTTCACGTTGTTTTCGTAGAGCGCCTGCGCGGAGGCAAGCAACTTATCGTAAGTGGCCCTCGCCTTCACGCGACCCTCGACGCTGCCGGCGATGACGATCGGGATAAACTTAGACTTCCCGGTGTCGGGCGCGGCGTCGATGACAAACCGGACTGGAACGTCGCGCGGTTCCTCTTGATAAGGCATCACCGAAACATCTCGCGCAACCGGCGAACCTATCATTCCAACGAACCGATTCGTCTCTTCTCCGATCGTGTAAAAGTGGGCGCTCTCATCCCAGCCCAGATACGCGGTCATCAACCCTGCGGGCCACATCAGCCTCAGCTTCGGACGGAACGAACCGGTAATCGTCATCGGCAAGACGCTTTCGACATCGAGAAGCATTATGATTCCGGGCTCGTCGATCGGCGCGAAGATTGTCTGGCGTACGGTGAACGCGGCGTGTGAGTAGGTAAACGTAGTCGCCTCGGGCCGCGCATTGATGGCGACCGTTATGTCAGGTCCGTGAATGTCCAGCGGATAGCCTTGAAGCTGAAACGCGAGGTTGAAGTCGTCGACTATTTTCAGCGGGTAAACCCAGGCTTCGAGCGAGCGGTTCTCGTAGCCGAAAACCGCCGAGCGGTGGCCAACCACATCGAAAAAAGAGCCGAGCTGGGTGCGCCGTTCGAGCTCGAGTCCGCTCTTCTTCAGCGTGAACTTCTTCATTAACTCGGGAGTCGTCTGAGCCCCGACGCCGGAAATAAAGAACGACAGTATGAATACATGACAGGAGATCCACGCAGTACAACTCCAAAGCTTTTTCAAAGCGAACCCCGAACGCGAGATTGATTTCAGCGGTGAACCTTGAATTCTATACTCTATTGCATCGGTGGTGAGATGGTGCTCGACTGTCTTCAGGCCGAGTTCCGACCGTGACGCGTGCAGCGCCTCGTTTTCATTTTTGGTTGTTGACCACACCTTTGCCTTCGACGATCGTCAGCACCCGATCGCAGCCGCTTACGCTCACAGTTTCCAGCGTGCCGTCTGGCCACTTCACTTCGATCTTATCGATCTTAGTTGCCGCACTCAATCCGAAATGCAACCTGAGATCATTCTGCGAGGCGTAGCTCCCTCCGCTGACGACGTCTTGTCTTTGGCGGAGCTTGCCGGTAGTTACATATGCTATCGCTCCGATCGCGTCACGCGGACTCTTTAGTGCGGGCTCTCCAACTAATCGAAGCTCGACCCAGTGGCCCGTCGGCTTGTTTACGTTGCGCAGCAGGGTCGGCGGCGAATCGATGTTGTTGATGACCACGTCGAGCAGTCCGTCTCCATCAAGATCGCCAACCGCGAGGCCGCGACCAGGGACCGCTATTGCCAACCCGCTGCCAGGCGCCGCAGGAACGCGCTCGAATCTGCCGGTGCCGAGATTGCGAAACAACAGCGGCTGCTCGGCGTAGCTCGTTCCCCATTGATACTTGTCGACAGCCGGATAGACATGACCGTTGACAGCGAAGATGTCTTTCCAACCGTCGTTGTCGTAATCCATGAAAGCCGTGCCCCATCCGAGAAACGGCAACGTCACTTCGCCCTGTCCCGCTTGAAATGAAACGTCGCTGAAGTTGGTCTCGCCGTCGTTGTGCAGAAGCGTGTTGAAGTCGTCGGAGAAATTCGTAATGTAAAAATCAACCCGGCCATCATTGTCGTAATCACCGACTGCGAGTCCCATCCCGGCCTGCTCGCGTCCGTTCTCGCTCAGAGCGACCCCCGACGGATAGCCGACCTCCTCAAATGACCCGTCGCCTTTGTTGATGTAGAGCAATTTGGGCGTCGAGTCGTTGACGACAAATAGGTCCAGCAGATCATCTTCGTTTACGTGTACGAACGCGGACGAGAAACCGTAAAACCCCTGCGGGTCATTCACACCCGCTTTGACGCTCACGTCTTCAAACGTCCCATCACGCTTCTGGTGATACAAGGTGTCCTGCTCGCCCTTCATTCCGCGGGGACCGCACATCACTGGAACTCCGCGAAACTGGCAGAAGTTCTTTCCGACGCCGGGCTTACCAAACTCGGCCGGACTGAGCGGCGGGTTATTTATGTCAAATTCGAGATAGCCGGCTCGCGCCCGTGCTCCAGCCCTTACGGGCGCAGCCAAGCTTTTCGGCCACGTCCGTGAACGTTCCGTTGCCGTTGTTGTGATAAAGACGCGACACCCCGTAATTGCTAATGTAGATGTCAGGCCATCCGTCGTTGTCGTAGTCGCCGACAGCGACGCCCATTCCCCATCGCTCGTTGGCCACGCCTGCCCTGTCGGTCACTTCTTCAAAACGCCAGTTGCCCAGATTGTGATAGAGCGCGGCGCGCGGCGCCTTTTCCTTGCCGCGCATCGCATCAAGGGTCGAGCCGTTTAGCAGGTAAATGTCCGGGCGCCCGTCGCCGTCATAATCGAAAATTGCGACGCCTCCTGATGGCACTTCGAGAATGTAATTCTTCTCGGGTCCGCCGGAACGATGGCGGAAGTTGGCGAGCGCCGTTCGCGCTGTCACATCTTCGAAGATCACCGGGGCTTTCGGATCAGTGACTCCAATAGTGCGCCGCGAAGTATAAGTTCGGGCGTCCCCCGTTGAAACACCCATTCCCTCCTTTTGTTCGGCGGGCCGCTGCGTCTGTGCAATGAAGACGGCTTGTAAAGGTAACAGTAAGATGACCGCCGGAAACAGAAGCGTTGCGAGCAAAGGCGTACGCGATGAATTCGTTTTGAACATCGACCTATCTTGCTCCCAAGGGTCCTTCGGAGGTCAAGTGGTGGACATCAGATCGGCGTAAAGTCATCCCGGTTATCATTGTCGATCTCTCACCCGGCTTCATCGTTCGGTGATCGTATGATACTGATCGATCGACGGGTTCTCCATTATTTGACTGCGGTTGCTCGGCCAGCGAACTTCCACCGCTCGAACACTCGTCGCCGTCCCAAGTCCGACAATTATGCGCGGGTCGCTACTTGACAGATAGCTGCCTGCAGTCGTCACGTCGAAGATTCGCTTATGGCCTGCTATATCGGTCACGGTCAGTCTCGCGCCAATAGCGCTGCGATTCGATTTTGTGCCAATCAGCGCAAACCCAACCCAATGATTCTTTGTGCCGTTGTTTCGCAAGATAACCGGCGATGCGTTTAGCACGCCGACCACTATGTCAGGCTGCCCGTCGTTGTTCAAATCGCCGACTGCCGCGCCACGCGCCGCAAGCGGCGTCTCGAACACCTGACCCGCACTCGGCGAGACCGTGATGAATCCCTTGCCGGTATTCCTGAGCAGCAGGAGTGGTTGTTTGCAACCCGTCGTTATCCACATCGACGAAACGCGTGCCCCATCCGGAGTACACCTGTGTAGCCGGGCCTACGCCGGTCAAGTTTGTGTCGTACGTAAACGTCTTGTCGCCGCTGTTGTGAAATAACGAATAGGTTTGGTATGAGAGCGCCGTGATGAAAACGTCTGGATAGCCATCCTCGTCGTAGTCCGCCGCGTCAACGCCCATTCCCGCGAAGGTCTTGCCATTCTCGTCGTAGCCCATGCCTGCTGGAAGGGCGATATCTTCGAACGTCCCGTCGCCACGGTTGTGATAGAGCGATTGCCGTACGCTGTCGTTAGCCACCACGATATCGGGCCAGCCGTCGTTATCGATATCCGTGATCGCTACTCCGAGCGCTTTGCCTTGAGGGTCCGCGATTTTCGACGTTGCGCTCACATCTTCAAAAGTGCCGTCCGCGCGCTGATGGAACAGAAGGTTTGTCGTTCCCCTGAAATTATCTGGATGACAATACGCTCGATAGTCAGGCCGCGTATCACCGCATATCAGCGCCCCGTGTTCGAAGTCCCAATCGAGGTAACGAGCGACAAATAAATCAAGTCGCCCGTCGCGGTCGTAGTCGACCCATGCGGCGCTTGTGCTCCAGCCGGAACCGGCCGTCCCGGTCTTCTTAGTAACATCGCTGAAGGTGCCATCGCCGTTGTTATGATAGAGAGCATGGCGTAGCCTTCCCCCTTCATGCCCGCCCGTTCGGTCACGTCTTCAAATGTGCCATCAGCTTTCTGGCGGTAAAGTCGATTCCAATACCGGGGATCGTGTTTGTTGGGCGTTGCCCCTTTGGACATTGGAGCTTCAAGCCGGGCGCCGTTTGTAAAGAATAGATCCATGCGGCCGTCGTTGTCATAGTCCAGAATTGCCACTCCGCCTCCCATTGTCTCGATCAGATACTTCTCGGAAGTAGCGGACGCGGCTTGGCGGAAGTTAATTCCGGAGAAAGCGGTGATGTCGACGAAGGTAACAGGCGAAGGAGCCTGAGGCGCGGCCGCCTTGGGCGGCTTGATGGGGTCGCCACTACTGTAAGAGCGAGCGGCGCGAGGCTCTGACTGAGGCTTTGACTGCTGTGCCTGAGCGATGCGGCGATAACTCGTGGTCACCGACGCTGTCGCGAACAAGATCGAGAGGCCGAAACAGATTATCCTCATGGAGAAAAGGGCGGAGCTTTGTATTGTCTTCATTAGTCGCAGAAAAGATCAAGCGGAACCCGTCGCAGGCGGTTGTATCTCGCCATTTGTGTGGCTCACGCTATTGACAAGCGGTCGCGAAAGTCTTATAAGCATCCGTGAGGTTTAATTGGCAGTGGATAGTAGTGGTTGCGAGGCGCCTGATTTTTCATAACCCTTGCTAAACTCATCGAGACGGCTTGAGCTGATTCGCGTTTCTCCCCCTCAAAAGGAAACGGTTGGCTGGCTAACCTACATTCCATCGAGCTTGAATACTCCGGTCTGCAATAATCTTCGTTAGACAGTAACCTAGTTTCGCAAAAAAAAGATCGTGCAAGGACGAGGCCGCGGGGCGTGGCTCCGCGCGCTTCGCCCGACACGGGTACGCTCACTTCGGGAAGGCTTGAATCCCGTCTTAAATGGAGTAACTATGAAGAGACCGCGCTCTCCGCAGCTGCTGCTTATCTCCTCTCTTTTGCTGCTAACTCTTTTCGCGCATCCCTCGATGGCGCAGACGAATAAAGCGACCATCGTCGGAACTGTAACGGATCCAAACGGGGCCGCGGTTGTGGGCGCCACCGTCACGGTTACCAAAGTGGACACCAATGCCGAGCGAAAGGTGCCTACTAGCGGTGACGGGACATACGTCGCGCCTCTTCTCGATATTGGCACTTACAAAGTGACCGCCAGCGCGCCGGGCTTCCTGGATGCCACGAGAGAAAACATCGTCCTGCGTATCGGCGATCGCCTTCCGGTCGATATTCAGCTCAGCCAGGCTACCGGCGCGGCTCAAGTCGTGAACGTGACCGCCGAAGCCTCGTTAATCCAAACCGAGTCAAGCGATCGCGGCAGCGTGATCTCGGGCCGAGAGGTAACTGAGTTGCCACTCTCTGGGCGGAACTTCACGCAACTGGCGACACTGCTGCCCGGGGTTGCTCACTCCTCTAACACTGGTTTTGGCAACGGCGGACCGGACTCGCGTCAATTTAACGGCGGGGATCCTCGCGCCGGTGGCGGCGGCCCTGGTAGTAGCAATGCACAGGGGTCCACTGAGACGTCGCGCTTTTCGCGCTCCGGCGGCGGCACCCTGACCGTCAACGGCCAACGTCCGACCAACAACAACTTCTCACTCGATGGTGTTGACAACAACGAGCCGCAGTTCGGAACCATCGGCGTGTTTCCCAACCCGGATGCGATTGCTGAATTCAAAGTTTCGACCAGCATACCGCCGGCGGAGGTTGGCCGTGCAAGCGGTGCAGTAATTAACACGACAATCAAATCAGGGACCAATGACCTTCACGGGTCTTTGTATTACTACGGCCAGAACTCGGCGCTCAATGCTTTCCACCCGATGCTCAAACGCGACCGCGCCAATGCCATCGCGCGCGGCGACCGTTTCATCCCAGACAAAGCGGTGCAGCAGATTCATGAGTTCGGCGGCACGGTCGGCGGGCCGATCATCAAGAGCCGCACTTTCTACTTCTTTGATTACCTGCGGCCACTACCACAGTTCCCACCGCAGGGTCGCGCAATGGCGACTTCTCGGATTTTCCTACGATTTTCAATCCGTTCACCGGGCAGCCGTTCTCCGGAAACCGAATTCCGGGGAATCTGATTGATCCGATAGCACAAAAACTCTTTAACCTCTTTCCGCAGCCGACGACGAACGTTTTCAATCCGAGTCAGGGCACCAACAATTTCTTCACGCAGCGGGCAGACAAGGAGACGATCAACAATTTTGAAGTCAAGATCGACCATAGGTTGTCGGCCAATAACTCCCTGACTGGCCGATTTAACGAACAGCGGTTGAACACCTTGCGCGCTAACTTGCTGCCGGGCCTTCCAACCGCCGGGTTCGGTGCGGGCGAAGAGAACGGCAATACCCGCCAGCTCACCCTGTCTGACACCCACACGTTCAGCCCGCGAGTGCTGAATGAGTTCCGCTTCGGATTCACCCAGATCAACATCGCAATCTTCAACTGTGGTGTCGGCGGCGCTTGCGGCACCAGCCCGACCTTTGGCCAGGACCTCGGGATTCCGA
>QHOZ01000110.1:0-18957 GCA_003219495.1 Verrucomicrobiota bacterium
CCGGCACGCTGCTTTTGAAACAGTTCACGATTTTTCGCGGCGGCGAGGGTGATTCGACGATCGAGTTCACGGTGCGCTTCGATGAGAAGGGATCGTTTCGCGTAATCAATCGAAAGAAAGTTCGAAGCAAAGACGAATAGCCCGTGATGAAACGATCTCTGCCAGAGACGAATTTTCTTTTAATTTTTCTATCCTGGACGGCAGTGGCTCTTGCTGCATCGCAACAGAACCAACCCACTCCGTCCAGCAGCGAGGCTCCTTCCGATGAAACGGTGTCGCGCGAATTTCTCGGGTTTACCGATGCCAATACGTTTCGAGGCGTGATCGACGATCCCGATGGTTATGCGAACCTGCGGTCAAAGCCGGATGCCGAGTCAGCGATCGTGACAAAGGTCAAGACGGGCGAGCGTTTCACCTTTCAGCGTCACGAGTACGATAAGTGGTGCAGCGTGAAACTGGTGTCAGGAAAAAGCGGATGGATGGATGCGCAGCGCATCATGCTTTCTTTCACGAAGGACGATTTGCCGGGGAAACCGGAGCAAGGTGACGAAATTGATGAGCAGGCGCGCAAGCATGGCATTGATTATTACGAAGCGACACAGGGTGCTGTTGGCGGCGACGTCGAAGCGCGAAAGAAATTTTTTAGCGTCAGCGAGTTCGCGGACGGTGCGGCTGCGGAAGAACATGCCGGCGTCCTCGGCGTGGTCGTGCATTTGATTGGTGACGATGCCTTGGCTGCGTTTTTGCAAAGCCAGCCGATTTCGTTCCAAGTCTCCGTCCGGAATTCGATTGAAGGGGACGCGACCTGGCCTTTTCGAAGCGTTGGATATCTGCAACGGCATTTTCCAAAGACATCGAAGATTTTCTTTCACCGCGAAATCACGGATTGGCCGTCACCCGACGGCAAGTACGCGATCCATAAAGTATTTTCCGATGAGTACACCGATGAAGATTCAGTCGTCACTCGTTCGGAACTAATCGACAAAGCGACCCGGAAACGTGTTCTCGATCTCAAATCGCAGGATAACGGCGCCGGGCAGTACAAGGAAGGAGACGTGGAATGGGCGCCCGACTCAAAAGGTTTTTTGTTTATCACCCAGACGCGAAATGGCGGGCCGGAGACGAAACTCTATTTTCTAATGGGCAATTCGTTCCGCAAAATCGAGTTGCCGCCCGAGAGCGGCCCGCCGGCCGAGACCGACCCGGGAATCGCCAATGCGGTTTATGACAGCGACTACGAAGTCTCGATGCATTGGAGCAACCCAAACACGATCGTTCGCGAGAAGACGTATATCTACAAAAAAAGCATCGTGCGCGACTCTCCCTACGTCATCGAGCGGAAGTACGAGATCACAATGACGATCACGCCGGATGGCAAAATCGCGAGCGAAAGAAAAAAGATAACGATGCCATAAACGCGAATCGCTCAACTACGCTGAATCCGCATTGAGATTTCGCGGCTCGCAATAATCTTGACGTGATCGCGCATGCGCGATTTAGACTCGCGAGCATGCGGCGTAATTCCCCCGGCGCCAGTCGTTGTCGATCTTGGATCGCCCTCGCGACCGTTCTTCTTTTCGCCGGTTGCGTCGAAAACAAACCTTACCGCGTCAAAGGCATCGACGATCTCGACAAATATTATTCCGGGCAGAAAGAGCCGTCCGAATTCGAGCGCGTGTCGGGTGAACGAGGTTATCGGATCTCGTTCGTGGAGTTTGATGATCATGGCGATTTCTGGGACCGGCGTCAGCTCGGCGACGCCGCGAGATCGATTGGGCGCAGCGACAAGCCGGTTGTTCTCGTCACTTACGTCCACGGCTGGCATCACAACGCGAAGGACCGGCCGCCCGGCGGTAAAAATCCCGGTGATGTGCAAACCTTTCGTTGTTTGCTCTCCGAGCTCGCCGTCTCCGAGAGCACGAGAAATTTCGCGGTCCACGGCGTTTACATCGGCTGGCGCGGACGATTGATTGAAGGTCCGCTCGATTATCTCACCTTTCTCGATCGCAAAGGCGCGGCTACGCGCATCGCGGGCACGCCGGTTACGGAGACAATTTTCGAGCTCATTCGCCAGGCGCGAAAAAAATCGGAATCGAAATGCGTTCTGATCGGGCATTCGTTCGGCGCGCTTTTGCTTGAGAAAGCGGTCGCGCAAGCGATGACCGCGCGCATTATCGGCGATCCGAAGCCGCACAGTCAGGAACCGTTTCGTCCGCCGGCGGATTTGATCCTTCTTGTCAATTCCGCGGCCGAGTCGATTTACGCGAAGGAGATGACCGACATGTTCGCGAAGATCGGTTATCGTGATAAAGACGATCAAAATCGTCCGCTGCTCGTTTCAATCACATCAAAAGGTGACACCGCAACCGGCGGTTGGTTTCCGATCGGCACTTTCTTCCCAAATCTTTTCGCGCACCGAAAATATCATTGGGATTATCGGACGAACCAGCCCGCGAACTTCGATCAAAACGCTTACCTGACAACAACGCCCGGTCACAACGCCGCGCTTTTTACCCACAAGATCGACAACGGCGCCGCGCCACCGAGCGCACTCACCCCGGCCGCGGCCGCGCGATTGCCTATCAAGATCAACCAATGCGATTGTGCGACGACCGAAGCGCGAAATCCCGCATTCGAGCAGAATCTTCAGCATCCGTCGCGCGATTTGGTGTTCGCCACGTCGCGCAAAGACGATCCGAATCAATTTCAGTGGTGGCGGATTGATGCCAACCAATCGGATCGGCGCACGCCCTATTGGATTTTGCAGGTTCCGAAAGCGATCATTCCAAATCACACGCCGATCTTCACGCCGGAAGGGCGCGCATTAATGGCCGCATTGTATCGAATCGCGAATCCGAAAGGCGCGGCGGAGCCACGCGCGTTCATTCAGTCGCCGGCCAAATCGGATTGATCACGCGCCGCAACCGACCGAAAGCAGCTGCTCACATTTCTTTGGATCGCAGCGATAGATCGTTGTCGCTTCGCCTTCGTAATATCTCGAGCCGACGATGATTTCCATTTTGCCGTCGCCATCGAGATCGAGAACTGCAATTACTGTGAAAGCGTTCGGCGCATCGAAGGAGTCGTCCTTTCGGACATAAGCCTTCGGATGAAATTCACCTTCGACAAGTTGCGTTTCCACTTTCCCGCCCACAACTCGCCGCAACAAGACGCATGAATAACTGCCGGCCGGCGATCTCATCGGCACGCTGTTGCCATTTTCAAAAAAGTTTGTCGCGCTGATCAGCACTTCTTCTTCGCCGTCGCCATCGAGGTCGACCCGAACGATGTTCTCGATCTTCACGTTCGGTTCTTTGATCTCTTTCGATTTTAAGAAATTGCGCACGGCATCGACGTAAATTTTCTGCGTCGTGTTGAGCGCCTGCACTTTGCGCGGCAACGCGTTCCACGTCCCGGCAACCGCGATTACGCCTTTGTCCGGCTTGGGGGATAGTGCGACCGAAACTGTTTCTTCGCATGGAAGGTCTTCGTGCTTCGGTTTGCCGCCTTTGGCTTCGCCGAGCGACTGCGCCAGTCCATAAACCCGATACGTCGTTTCATCAGTCATCGACTTCGCCGCTTCATCGGCCTTGATCCATTTCCCGTCCGCGAACGCGCCGAAGAAATAACCGCTCTGGACTTCTACAATCGGATGCAACTCGCCGGCGGTCACGCTGCAGGTGACCGCAAAACTGATCAGAAGCAGGAATGTTTTTAGGTGCATAACACTGAGTGGTTCGCTCTCCTGGGATTTTCCTTTCAGTTTTCTCTAGCTTGAGTTTACGGAAAGCTCGCGCGGATGACTTGAAAGATAATCTTTAATCGCGGCGGTAAATGGTTCCGCAAAATCGAGCAGCTTTTGCCGGCCGACGCCCGGGATTTTACCAAAGTCGGTCGTCGTTGTCGGATACGATCGCGCCATTTCGCGAAGTGAAACATCGGAAAAAATGACGTAGGCGGGAACATCCCGCTCGTCGGCGATCTTTTTGCGAAGCGTGCGCAATTCTTCAAAGAGTGTTTCATCGCACTCGATTTCGCCGGCGCGCGATTTGCGCCGCTTTCTGGTTTCGACGTCGAATGGTTTTGTCAGCGTGATCGGTTTTCGCTGACGTAATATTGCCAGGCCGGAGTCAGTCAGTTGGAGCGTGGCAAATTTTCCAGGCGCGGCCGCGACCAGTCCCAGCCGCAAAAGCTCGCGCCCGATCGACTGCCATGAGCTCCGATTCAGATCTTTGCCGATCCCAAAGGTCGACAGCTGATCGTGTCCGCGCTGACGAATTGGTTCCGTGTCTGCGCCGCTCAATACATCAACAATGTGATTCAGTCCGAATCCGAATCCGTGCTTTTCGTGGATGCGATAAACACACGACAAGAATTTTTGGGCGTGAACTGTTCCATCGAAAGTTTCCCGCGGGCTGAGACAATTATCGCAACCGTCACACGTCGGTTGCGATAGCTCTTCGCCAAAATATTTCAGCAACGTTGCCCGGCGACAATCGCGCGTTTCGGCATAATGAATCATCTGGCGAAGCTGTTCGCGCGCGATGGCCGCTTCTTTCTCGCTTTTGTCTTCGATGAAGCGTCGCTGTTTCACGACATCATTGGCGCTGAAAAGCAAAACGCATTCGGCTGGCAAACCATCCCGGCCGGCGCGCCCGGTTTCCTGATAGTAGCTCTCGATGTTCTTCGGCAAATCGTGATGCACCACAAAACGCACATTCGGTTTGTTGATTCCCATCCCGAAAGCGATCGTCGCCGTGATAACGCGAATATCGTCGCGCAGAAATAATTCCTGATGCTTGCTGCGCTCTTTCGGATCCAGGCCTGCGTGATACGGCTTTGCTTTGATCCCGTCCGAAACCAATTTTGCCGCCAGCGAATCCGCTGTTTTCCGGCTCGCGCAATAAACGATTCCGCTTTCGTTAGGCCTGCCGCGAATAAACGTCAGCAATTGATCGTAAGGCGCGGATTTTGGAACCACCCGGTAAGTCAGATTCGGCCGGTTGAAACTTGCGACGTAGCAACGCGCGCCGTTCAATTTCAATTGTTGGACAATGTCGGCCCGCACGCGCTCGGTCGCCGTGGCAGTCAGCGCCATGATCGGAACGCCCGGCAAGTGTCTGCGCAATTTTTTCAGCTCGCGATACTCCGGCCGGAAATCGTGGCCCCATTCGCTGATGCAGTGCGCCTCGTCGATCGCAACCTGCGCGATGTTCCAATTCAGCGCGCTCTCGAAAAAACTGTCCAGCATCAGTCGTTCCGGCGCGACGTAAAGCAGTCGATATTCACCGCGATTCAATCCCTTAAAGACGAAGAATTCAAAAACGTTGCAGGAATTCCAGTCGCTCGCAGCGCATCGACCTGGTCTTTCATCAACGCAATCAGCGGTGAAACCACGATCGTTAATCCATCGCGCAACAACGCCGGCAATTGAAAACAGAGCGACTTCCCTCCGCCGGTCGGCATCAAGGCGAACACATCGCGATCCGCGAGCGCATCTTTGACAATCTCCTCCTGCAACGGACGAAATTGATCGTAGCC
Source organism: Verrucomicrobiota bacterium (assembly GCA_003219495.1). Next base: position 5,542 of record QHOZ01000110.1, read on the forward strand.
AAAATACTTCTTCAGCGCCCTGGGGAGATCCATCGCCTTCTTTTAGCGGATCATCACAAGTTTCAACAGCCGAATTAAGACCGTCGCTCTTTGATCGACAATAGAAGGTCGGCGATCGCTTCGGCGCGCGGTTTGGCGCCGAGATTTCCTTTGCCGTGGACGCGCACGCTGACCGCGTCCGCTTCCATGTCGCGTTTTCCGATCACGAGCATGGTGTGCACTTTCATTTGCTCCGCACGCTGGATCTTGCCGTTGATCTTGTCCGTCGAAAAATCGACATCGCTGCGCACAAAGTTTGCGCGAAGCTCTTCGTTGATCTTCCGCGCATAATCCACCAGCGCTGCGTCGTCACCGATCGTGAGAATGCGCACCTGCTCGGGCGAAAGCCACAGCGGGAAGTTGCCGGCGTAATGCTCGATCAAAAATCCGATGAAGCGTTCGTGCGTGCCGAGCGGCGCGCGATGAATGCAGATCGGCGTCTTTTCGGTGTTATCGCGATCTTTGTAAACGAGATTGAATCGGCGCGGCTGCGCGAAATCGACCTGGTTCGTGGCGATGGTGAACTCGCGCCCGATCACGCTCCAGACCTGTACGTCGATCTTCGGTCCGTAGAACGCGGCCTCGTTAGGCACTTCCTCGTAATTGAGTCCCGAATTTTTGAGCACGTTGCGCGTCATCTCCTCGGTCTGTTTCCAAAGCTCCGGTTCATCGACAAATTTTTGTCCGAGCTTCGATGGATCGTGCGTCGAGAAACGCATCAAATATTTCTCGAGCCCGAAGAGCTTGAAATAATTGAGATACATCTCGTTCACCGCGTTGAACTCGCCCTCGAATTGCTCCGGCGTCATGTAAAGATGCGCGTCGTTCATCTGCATCGAGCGCACACGCATGAGCCCGAACAATTCCCCACTTTGTTCGTAACGGTGACACGTGCCGTATTCCGCCAGCCGCAAGGGCAAATCGCGATAACTCCGAGGAATGGCGGCATACAGCTTGTGATGCAGCGGACAGTTCATCGCCTTCAGATAATAACGCTGGGTGACAGCGTCGCCTTCGCCGTGCTCGTGCAACTCCATCGGCGGAAACATTGACTCCTTGTAGTAGGGGATGTGGCCGCTTTTCCGGAACAGCGCTTCGCGCGCGAGATTGACGGTGCGAACACGCTGATAGCCCGCCGCGAACTCCGTTTCCTTCGCGAGCTTCTCAAGTTCTTCAATGATCGCCGCGCCGCGCGGCAACCAGAGCGGCAAGCCCGGACCGACATCTTCGTCGATGACGTAAATCTCCAGTTCCTTGCCGAGTTTGCGATGATCGCGCTTCTTCGCTTCCTCGAGCATCGCGAAATATTCGTCGAGCTGCGTTTTGTTTTTGAACGCGGTGCCGTAGATGCGTTGCAGCTGCGGATTCTTTTCGTCGCCTTTGTAGTAAGCGCTCGCGACGGTCGTTAGGCGAAACGCGCCGATGTTTCCCGTGCGCATGACATGCGGCCCGGCGCAGAGATCGATGAAATCGCCGTTGCGATAGAGCGAGATCGCTTCGCCTTCGGGAATGTTTTCGATGATGTCGATCTTGAATTTACTCGGCTGCTCGCGATCGCCGAGCGCTGCGAGCCGGCCTTTCTTTCCGAGATCGAGCGCTTCCATTCTCGAAACCTCCATGCGCTCGAACGGATGATTGGCTTTGATCTCCTTTTTCATCTCCGCTTCGATTTTTTCGAAATCCTCGGGCGAAATGCGGTGAGGAAGATCGACATCGTAATAAAAGCCGTTCTCGACCGGCGGGCCGGCCGCGAATTGGGCTTCGGGCCAAAGTTTCAAAATCGCCGTCGCCAGGACGTGCGCGGCCGAATGCCGGAGACGTTCGATGTCTGACATCTGCGCGCGTTGCTCCGGCGTTTTGCGGTCTTCATTCATGAAAGGCGGGAGAAATTAACCGTGAAGGGGGCGAAGGCCACGAAGAATTTGTCGGCAAATAACCCGGGCTGCTGCGAATTATTTGTGATGATGCGCCGATTCCCAGGGTGGCTGATCGTTCTCGGGCTAGCTGTTTTCACTGGTTGTCATAAAACTCCGACGTCTTCGAACGAGTACGCGAAGGAACGCCAAAAAATGGTGGCCGAGCAATTGCGCTCACACGGGGTCAGCGACGAGCGGGTCCTCAAGGTAATGGAGAAAGTGCCGCGCGAAGAATTCGTTCCCGAAAACGTTCGTGCCGACGCTTACGCCGACAAGGCGCTGCCGATCGGTCACGATCAGACCATTTCGCAACCGTTCATTGTCGCGTTCATGACCGAGCAATTGCGTCCGAAACCGACCGATCGCGTTCTCGAAGTGGGCACCGGAAGTGGTTATCAAGCTGCAGTCTTGGCGGAGTTGGTCAAAGATGTCTACACAATCGAAATCATCGACAGCCTCGGCAAGGACGCTTCGGCGCGACTCGCGCGACTCGGCTACAGCAACGCGCATGTTCGCGTGGGGGATGGTTTTGGCGGCTGGCCGGAAGTCGCGCCGTTCGACGCGATCCTCGTCACGTGCGCGCCGAACCAAGTTCCGGCGCCGCTCACGCAACAATTGAAAGATGGCGGACGCATGATCATTCCCGTGGGGACGGGGATCGATCAGCAATTGCATCTGCTCGAGAAGAGGAACGGCCAACTCGCCGAGCGCGCGATTTTGCCGGTGCGCTTCGTGCAAATGACCGGCGAAGCTGCGAAGAAATAGTGACGAGTGATCGGCGACGAGCAGGCAGAAATTACTTTTTGATTTCCGCCAGCTTTTTGAGATCGACCAGCTTGATCCAAGTCTGAAGTTCTTTTGGATCCAGGTTCGTCAGCTCGACCTCAACGAAATATCGCTTCGCGACGATGACCCAGAGCGAGGCCTGCTTCTGATCTTTTTCGTACGCTTCAAAGCCGGGATTGCCATCGATCGTCACTTTCTTCGCGTATCCTTCCGCTGAATCCGGCGTTTCCTTCCAACCGGCGGTCACGCTCTCCACATATTCGGGGCTGCCAACTGAATCGAGAATGTTGATGACCGCTTTGGGCGCGTCGTTGCCTTCACCTTTCTGATAATCGCGATGGACGTTTGTGATTTTGAATCCGCCAACGTCATCGCTCGAGCCCTCGGGCTTTTCCGCCGTCCAGCCGCTCGGCGGCTCGGGTAAAATCGGAAAGATCTTCGCCGGATCGACAACGTCCGGGATCAAGTTTGGCTCGTCTTGCGCAGGCAAATTGGGCGCAACGAATGCGAGCGCAAAACCGAGAATACACACGAGCGTCTTCATGCCGGGCCAGCTACTCGATTGACTTTGTCGCGTTGCTTTGTCAAGAGGCGATCCATGAGACCAACGTCCAAGCTCGTCATCGGGATGTCGATCTTGGCGATCGGCGCACGGCTGATCCTGGTCGATCAGCCATTCGTCGATCACTGGAGTTGGCGCCAGAGCGATGTCGCGGCGATTGCGCGAAATTATTTCCAAGGCGGATATAGTTTCGCGAATCCGCAGATCGATTGGGCGGGAGATCAGCCTGGTTTTGTCGGTACTGAGTTTCCGATCCTGCCGTTCCTCGTCGCGGCTCTCTATAAGTGTTTCGGCTCTCACGAGTGGATTGGACGCATCCAAGCGGTGATTTTATTCGCGCTTTCGCTGCCGTTTTTCTTTTTGCTCGTTCGAAAAGCGTTTGGCGAAATCGCCGCCGTCTGGGCGCTGTTCTTTTATTCGTTCGCGCCGCTCGGGGTCATGGCGAGTCGCTGTTTCATCCCCGACACGCCCTCGCTCGCGCTCTCAATCATCGGTTTGTATTTTTTCGAGCGCTGGATATCGGATCAAAGATCGACAATTGCGTTCATCGTGAGCGCGCTTTGCATTTCGTTGTCGATCTTAATCAAGGCAACAACTGTCCTGATTGCCGCGCCGCTCGCCTGTTTGGCGTTTCAGCATTTCAAATTGTCCGCGTTTCGGAATCTCAGATTTTCCTTCCGCGATTTGGTATTGGCACGCTTACGAGATCTCGCGGCAATTTTATCCGCATCACTTTTTTGGCGCGGGCGGAGTGAAAATCATGCCGGCAAGCTGGTATTGGAACATTGCTCAGCAAATTCCGACTTCAGAGTTAACGCCGCTGCTTTTTCTGCTCGGAATCTCCGGCGCGTGGCAAACGAAGTCGACGGCACGCGCGAAGCCGTTTCATTGGTGGCTCGCAGCGATGGTGCTTTTTATCGTGGTCGTTGGTTACGGAAATCGACACCCGTGGTATCAACTTCCGCTCGTGCCAATCTTCGCCGCTTTTGCGGGCACGGCTTGCTCGCTGCTTGTCGAAAGGATTTCAAATCGTGTTTTCAAAATTTGTTTGGCGGTTGCATTGATCGTCGGCGTTCTCGTTCCGGCGTTCGTTTATGGGTCCAAGTTTTACGAGCCCACCGCTGCGCCGATGCGCGACGCCGGTTTGATTTTGAAACGCATCGCGCCGTCGAAGGCGCTCGTGATCGCGGCTGACAATGGCGACCCGACGATTTTTTATTACGCCGAGCGCAAAGGTTGGCACTTCACAGAGGAGGACGGCATCTTTTACGGCGAGCCGCGCGACAGCGCGCAGGCGATTGTCGATCTCGAACGATTGCGAAAACGCGGGGCGAACTTCCTCGTGTTCAGTTCGGACACGTCGTGGTGGCTCGATTATTATCAGGAGCTCGGGAATTACGTCTCGAACAATTCGCGACTGGTCGAAGAGACTCGTGAGTTTAAGATTTACCAATTCAATCCGGTCTCCGAATGAGCGCGCAAAAATTTACGATTCGCCCGGCAACCGTTGCCGATCTTCCCGTGATTCTGGAATTGATCCGCGACCTCGCGACTTACGAGCGCGCTCCGAAAGAGGTAACGGCCACTGAGCAAATTCTTCGTGAGACTCTGTTTGGCGAAAAGCGGGCTGCGGAAGTTTTGTTGCTCTTCGAAAATGAAATTGCCGCCGGATTCGCGGTGTTCTTTCACAATTTTTCAACCTGGCTCGGCCGGCCCGGCTTGTATTTGGAAGATTTGTTCGTTAGGCCGGAGCATCGCGGGAAGGGTTATGGTCGCGCGCTGCTCGTTGAGTTGGCAAAGATCGCGCGCGACAGAAATTGCGGCCGGCTGGAGTGGGCAGTGCTCGATTGGAACGAGCCGGCCATCCAATTTTATTTAAAGCTCGGCGCGAAGCCGCAGAACGAATGGACCGTGTTTCGATTAAGGCGGGACGAAATCGCGAAGCTCGCCGATTCGCAATAAATATTCGCTCAAGCGCGGATCAAACGCGCGATGAGATCCTCACTCGTGACAAATCCGATCAAGCTGCGTTTTTGATCGACAACCGCGGCGAGTTCAAGCCGCGCCGCGCGCAACCGCTGGATCGCGCGAGCAGCCAATTCGCTTTCCTGCACGGTGACCATTCGCCGCATGTAACGTGTGAGAGACGACGCGCGTTCTTTGTCGACCAAAATATCGAGCACGTTTACTAAACCGACGGCGTCGCCACCCGCATCGATCACCGGGAAGCGTTCCGCGCCGCTCGATTTCGTGATTTCGAAAACTTGCTCGATCGACGAGGTCGTGTTGAGCGTGGCGACTTGTGAGATCGGTTTCATCACGTCGCGCGCGGTCACGTTTTGAAAATCGACGACGTTGTGGATCATCGCGCGCTCGGTTGGTGTCAGCGAGCCTTCACGTTCGCTTTGCGCGGTGATTTGTTTCAATTCTTCGCGCGCCGCAAACAAACGTGCGCGTTTTCTTTTGCGCGGCAGGAACAGCTGCCCGAACGCGGTCCCCGCGAACAAGAGCGGCCCGAGCGCTTTCATGCTGAGCTCAAGCACGCTCGACATCGGCGATAATGCGCGAAATGGAAAACGGCGGAATAGCGATTTCGGCAACACCGTTAGGCCGAAAAGGTAAATCGGGAGCGCGGCGAGGATCGCGAACGCAAATCCAAGCTGATCGAACTTGTTAACGAACATGCGCGTGAGCAGAACCAGCGCGACGATGTCGACGAAATTGGTTACGAGCAAAACCGTCGCAAGAAGTCGCTCCGGTGTTTGCAATAAACGATCGAGTCGCACGGCGGCGGCCCGGTTTAATTTTACGTGGTGCCGCAGACGGACCGCATCGATCGAGGTGAGCCCGGCCTCGATTCCGTTGAAGAGAAACGAAATCGCCCAGCAAGCGATGATGACGAACGCGTCTCTCATGCCGCGGCCGTCTCCGCGTCGGTTTCGTCGTCGACGCACGTTGTTTTCTCGATGAGCAATTCCTGAATTCGTTTGCGGCTCGTGCGCCGGACGGTCGCGGTCAATCGCGGCAACTCGATTCGCGCGCCGGCTTGCGGCAAGTAACCGAGCCGGTTGAAAATGAGACCGCCGATGGTGTCGATTCCGTCCGCTTCCAACTCGAAGCCGAGATGCTCGCGCAAATCGTCGAGACGCGCGCGACCGCTGACGAGAAATTTTCCATTCTCGAGCGGCTCAATGTAAAGATCGACATCGCCGCGCGCGGGCGCCGCATCGCTCAAAATTTCCTCCACGATATCCGTCATCGTGATGATTCCTTCAGTGCCGCCAAATTCGTCCACGACAATCGCGAGCGACTGCGGATGCGTGAGAAAAAGTTTCAAGAGATCGAGCGCCCGCATCGTTTCCGGGACGAACGACGGCGCGAGCAATGTTTCGGTGTAATGCTCCGACGGATCGAGCAGGAAAAGTTTCACGTCGACGATGCCGACAACGTTGTCCGGTGTGTCGGCGTAAACCGGCACGCGCCGAAATCCTTTTTCTTTCAACTGCGCGATCGCGTCTTCGTTTGTCATATCGTCTGCCAACGCGAACGCATCCACGCGTGGCATCATGCAATCCTTTGCCGTCTTGTCGCCCATCTTGATGATCTCCTGGATCATCTCGCCCTCGGTTTCGTGAAGCGTTCCTTCTTCTTCGCCGATCTCCACGAGGGTTTCGAGCTCTTCGTCGGTCAATCGCGCGCGCGGAAGAAATCCGCGCGGCGTGATAAGATCGACAATCGTCGTGCTGACATTCTCCAATCCGCGGCCCAGGCGGTCGAGCAATCCGACCGAAGCGCTGAGCGCGAACGCGCCGACGTTGGACAACCGATATGGCGCGGCGAGCGCGATCAGTTTTGGAATGAGATCGCAAAACAAAACGACGAACGCGAAAATCACGACCGCGACGAGCCATTGCGGGAAGGTCGCGGAGAGCGGTCCGCGCCAAACCAACACCAGACAGAGAACGACAAGTGGAACTTTGGTTAGTCCATCGCCGAGGAGCAGCACATTCAGCACACGGCGCGGTTTGTCGCGAAAGAGTTGAACGAAATTTTGCAGCGCGGGACGGTCCTGCTCAAGCCGCCGCAGTTGATGCGGTCGCAGTGAAAAGAGCGCGGTCTCCAATCCCGAGAATAGCGCCGACAAAAAAATCAGCGCGAAGATCAGCGCGAGAAGAGTTAACAGTCCGAGCGCTGTCATTCCTCACGGTCGCCCCGAAATTTTTCGGGGCCCTCCGCCGGAAAGAAAGGTCGAGATTTGCCGCTCATCTGAGCTCTGCCAAATTAGACCTGACATGAACAAAGGCGAGAGGATTTCGCAATTCGTGCGCGAGCTCGAACGCGACGATGTCGATCTTGGGGACGAGATTGCGAACCATCCGTTTTACCGCGCGTATTTTCGCTGCTGGAACGAGCAACTCTATTACGAAGCGCACGATGTGCTCGAGCAGGTCTGGCTCAACACCGACACCGCGGACGATGATTTTTTCAAGGGACTGATCCAGGCTGCGGGCGCCTTTGTGCATTTGCAAAAGAACTTCGAGCATCCGACGCACGCAAAACACAGCCGGCGTTTGCGGCCGGCGGTGAAACTCTTCGAGCTCGCGGAGAAAAATCTGGCGGGTTTCGCGCCGCGTCATCACGCGCTCGATGTCTCCGCGCTTCTCGATCTTTTGAAAACGACGCGAGAGAAAGTTGTCGCCTCGGATTTCAAAACCAATCCGTGGTCGCCGGAAAAAGCGCCGAAGCTGGAATTGTCAGTGCGTAAGAATTAATTTTATGCCGGCGATTGTGAGCACGATCGCGAGAAAGATTGCGATCTCGCGCGCGGGCAGCCGGCGGCTTCCCAGATACGAACCGATCGTTCCGCCGATGATTGCGGGAATGGCGAGATAAATCCCGAGCGTCGGCAGCGAACGCGTGGCGGTGAAGTAGCCGACAAGTCCGCCGATCGAGTTCACGAGAATAAAAAGCGCGGAGACGGCAGCGGCTTGCCTAATCTTCGCCCATTCGCAAAACAAAAGAAGCGGTGTCAGAAAAATTCCACCGCCGGTCCCGGTTAAGCCGGAAAGAAATCCAAGGCCGGCTCCGATTTCGATCGCTGTCGGTTTCGACGGCGGGCTTGTCTGCTCGGGATCGCGCTTTCGAAAAAACAATCTGGCCGCAGAGAAAAGCAGAACCGCGCCAATTAAGGTTCGAAGAATTCCAGCGGAAGGTTGGAGATAGCCTCCGAGATAAGCCGCAGGAATCGACAAGAGCGCGAACGGCCAAAATAACTTCCACGAAAAATGTCCGGCGCGCCAAAATTGAAACGAACCAATCGTCGCGACAAGAATGTTCAAGATCAGTGCGGTTGGGCGAATCGTTGTCGCCGCGATTCCGAACAACGTCATCGTGGCGATGTAACCCGACGCGCCGGCGTGCCCGACGGACGAATAAAGAAACGCGACCACTGCGATTGCGAGGCAAAGAAGAATGAAGCTCGTGTCCACGTCGATCTAAACGCGAAGAGATTCCTCGACTTAACTTGGAATGACAAGAATGTGATAAGTGACTCCAACTCCCATGGTGGCAGAAGTTCAACCAGCAAACGTCGCGCACACGAATCGTCTCGCGCGAGAGAAGTCGCCGTATCTTCTCCAGCACGCGCATAACCCGGTCGATTGGTATCCGTGGGGCGAGGAAGCATTCGAAAAAGCGCGTCGCGAAAATAAACCGATCTTTCTGTCGATCGGTTACTCGACTTGTCACTGGTGCCACGTGATGGCGCACGAATCGTTTGAGAACGAAGAGACCGCCGTGCAAATGAATCGCGATTTCGTGAACATCAAAGTCGATCGTGAAGAACGGCCCGATGTCGATCGCGTTTACATGACGTTCGTGCAAGCGACGACCGGCGGCGGAGGTTGGCCGATGAGCGTTTGGCTCACGCCCGATCTGAAACCGTTTGTCGGCGGAACTTATTTTCCGACGGAAGATCGATACGGTCAGCCGGCGTTCCGGAAAGTTCTGGAGCGAATCGCCACCGCGTGGAAACAAGATCGCGAAAAAATCGCCGAGAGCGGATCGAAGATCGTCGAAGCGTTGCGAGAATCGCAATCATCCGCCGCAGATTCGACCGCGAAGATCGACATCAAAGTCTTCGAGGATGCTTACAAACAGCTCGATCGGAACTTTGATCCGCGCGAAGGCGGATTTGGCATGGCGCCAAAATTTCCGCGTCCGGTCGCTTTGAATTTTCTAACGCGCTTTTACGCGCGCGATCCGAAGAGCGAAAACGGTAAGCACGCGCTGGAAATGGATTTGTTCACATTGCGCAAAATGGCCGCGGGCGGAATGCACGATCACATCGGCGGCGGATTTCATCGTTACTCGGTCGATCGCTACTGGCATGTGTCGCATTTTGAAAAGATGCTTTACGATCAAGCGCAGCTCGCGAGTGCGTACATCGACGCGTTCCAGATCACGCAAGATCGACAATACGCCGACGTGGCTCGTGACATTCTCGATTACGTCGCGCGCGACATGACTTCGAAAGAAGGCGGATTTTTTTCCGCCGAAGACGCGGACAGTTTGTTCGAGCATGGCAAGCCGGAACACGGCGAGGGTGCGTTTTACGTTTGGACTGAAAAGGAAATCGACGGCGCGCTCGGCGACGACTCAACAACTTTCAAATATCAATTCGGCGTTCAACCGCATGGCAACGCGCCGGAGGGCAGCGATCCGCAGGATGAATTTCGCGGCAAAAACATTTTGATTCAGCGCCATACGATTTCTGAAACGGCGCAACAAGCTAAGAAGAGCGAGGACGAAGTTCGGCAATCGCTCGCGCGCAGCCGCGAAAAGTTATTGTCGATCCGAAGCAAGCGCCCGCGGCCGCATTTGGATGACAAGATCATTTCCGCTTGGAACGGCCTGATGATTTCGGCGTTCGCGCGTGCAGCTCAGGCTTTGGGTGAGCCGAAGTATTTGGAAGCTGCAACTCGCGCGGCGAAATTTGTCCGCGTCAGTCTCTACGACAAAGAGAGTAAAACACTTTTTCGCAATTATCGGGAAGGCCGCAGCGCGATCGAAGGATTCGCGGACGACTACGCCTTCGTGATTCAGGGATTTCTCGATCTTTACGAAGCGTCATTCGATGTCGAGTGGTTGAAGTCCGCGCTCGAGCTGCAAGAGACGCAGGACCGCTTGTTCTTTGATGAGAAAGCCGGCAGTTATTTTTCCACGAGCGGCAAAGACAAGAGCGTGGTGCTGCGAATGAAGGACGACAATGATAGCGCCGAGCCGGCAGCGAGCTCGGTCGCCGCGTTCAATCTCTTGCGGCTGGCGCAACTTCGGAATGACAAACAATTCGAAGATCGGGCGCGCAAAACAATCGACGCGTTCGCAGCGACAATGAATCATTTCGCGAGCGCAATGCCGCAACTTCTTGTCGCGCTCGATTTCAGTTTGGCGAAACCGCGCCAAGTCGTCGTCGCGGGAAAGATCGACAACGAAGGAACGAAAGCGTTGCTCACAGAAGTTTATCAACATTTTTTGCCGAACAAAGTTCTGATCCTCGCCGACGGCGGCGACGGACAGAAATTTTTTGCGGAGAAAAACGAAGCGATTGGCGCAATGTCACCGGTCGATGGCAAACCGGCCGCCTACGTTTGCGAGAATTTTACCTGCAAGGCGCCGGTGGCGGATCCCAAAGCATTGCGCGACCTGTTGAAGAGTCGCTAACATCGAGCGCGCATGCGCAACGTGCTGATTACCGGGACGCCGAGATCGGGAACGACGTTGGCTTGTTCACTGTTGAACAAGCTGCCGAACATTGTCGCGCTGCATGAGCCGATGAATGTCTTCGAATTTGTCGGTCGTAGCGACGATGAAACCGCGAAGATGATCGAAATTCGCTGCACGAAAATAAATTCGCGATCTCGAAGCACGTTGGCGGAAAAGTTCGCGATAATTCCGCAAAGGCCGATCGCGCGGGCGCGCGAACACGGCAGACCGAGCACGGCCGGATTGAAATCGACAAACCGCTCTCGCCGGATTTCACGCTCGTGGTGAAACATCCGATGGCGTTCGCAGCATTGCTCGAACCGTTATCGAAGCGTTTCGAATGCTTCGCGATCGTGCGCAATCCGCTAGCGACGCTCGCGTCATGGAACAGTCTCGATTGGTTTGCGCTCAAGGAGGGTCACTCGCCGATCGGCGAGAAGCTCGATGTCGATCTTGGCCGCGCGCTTTCGATAATCGGGGAGGTCACGGATCGACAAATTCACATTTTGGAATGGTTTTACGATCGTTTCCGTCGATTTCTTTCCGAGCAAGCGGTGATCAAATACGAAGATCTAATGACTTCGCGCGGTCGCGAGCTGGCAAAGATTGTTTCCGCCGCTGAGCAACTCGATGAAGATCTCAACTCGAAAAACGTGAGCGAGTTCTACGATCACAAACTGATGAGCGAGATCGGTCAGCGTTTGCTAAAGCGCGACGGCCCGATCTGGAATTTTTACGGGAGAGCTGCAGTCGAAGCCCTTGTGAGCGAAACCTCGCGCGGCGCGGAGCTTTAAACGCCGTCAACGACGATCATGTTCGTCTTCGCGGTCGCGTGGCGCATTTTGCGCGGCTCGCGGTATTCCTCGCAGTTCAGCCATTCCTTTGCGCGCTCCGCGTTTGGGAATTGCAGCACAACGATGCGCTTCGGTTGCCAATCGCCTTCGAGGACTTCGGTCTTCCCGCCGCGCACGATGTATTTGCCGCCATACTTTTCGACGGTCGGGCCCGCGAGGTTTTTGTAATGCTCGTAACCGACTGGATCGGTCACTTCGATTTCGACGATGATGTAAGCCGCCATCTAAAAAGGAGAAAGTAGGAATTAGAAAGTAGAAACTAAATCGAAATCATGGCGCGCCGTTGCCCGGTCCACGTTCGCGATCCTTTGCCGCGAGATCTGGAATTTTCTTACGCCGGCGCAGACGCAACCAGTTGTTCCAGGTTTTGCGCAAACTGTCGCGCGGCGTGAGATAGCGCTGGTTGAGTTCGTTGCTCCTTAAGATCTGCGCGAGAATTCCTTTCACGGAAAGATCATCGGTGTTCAAAATCGTGTAGGCGGTTCCGACTGCGGCCGCGTGATGCGCATCGCTCGCGGCGACCATCGGCAATCCGCGGACCTGCGCGTACTTGAAGGCGTATCGGTTGTAGCGGCGCAACGTCGTCGCGGCGTTGAAAACTTCGATCGCATCGACGGGCAACGTTTCCAAAACGGAAAAACGAATGCCGGCGCGGAAGAGATCGTACGGGTGCGGTGGAATCGCGAGACCGCCGCGCTGATGAATGACTTCGCAAACTTCGCGCGCCGGTCGTCCTTTCAACTGCGGTGGATCCGGCAGAGTCGCGCCGATGCAAAGAAGATGGCCGTCGGCCGTTGTCACTTCGACTCCCGGTAAAACGAGGAAGCCATCCACCGCTTGGCCGTCCAGACGCATCAAGCCTTTGTCGAGCATGTAAGTGACACCATCGCAGGTGTTGTGATCGGTCATGGCGATGCCGTGCAGGCCTTTCGTTTTCGCGGCCGCGATCAAATCTTCCGGGCTCGACACGCCGTCGCCGGAAAAAAACGAATGAGCGTGAAGATCGAAGTTAAATGGCATGACAATGTCGATCCACGGGCGGGGATTAGACCAATTCTTCGGCCAGAACGTCGGGTTCCGATGTGCTTTCGGACGTCAATTCGCCGGGCTGGTTAAATTGCAAGTCGTAGAGACGGCGATAGTAGCCGGATTTTTCAAGAAGTTCCGCGTGCGTGCCGATTTCTTTGATCACACCATTTTCGAGAACAACAATTTGGTCCGCCGACAAAATCGTGGAGAGGCGGTGTGCGATCGCGATGACGGTCCGGCCGGCGGCAAGTTTCTCGAGCGCTTGCTGAATCTGCTTTTCCGATTCGGTATCGAGCGAGGAAGTTGCTTCGTCGAGCAAAAGAATCGGGGCGTTTTTCAAAAGTGCGCGAGCGATGGCGAGTCGCTGCTGTTGTCCGCCGGAAAGGAGACAGCCCTTGTCGCCGATGACAGTGTCGTAGCCGTCCGGTTGGGCGAGGATGAAGTCGTGCGCAAACGCGGTTTTCGC
>QHOZ01000110.1:18986-19531 GCA_003219495.1 Verrucomicrobiota bacterium
TCGTGAAACAAAAATGTTTCCTGCGTTACGAGACCGATTTGCTCGCGCAAAGATTTCTGCGTCAGGCCACGCAAATCATGCTCGTCGATCCGGACGACGCCGGTTGTCGGATCGTAGAGGCGCAGGAGGAGCGAAAGAACCGTGCTCTTGCCCGCGCCGCTGGCGCCGACCAATGCGTAGGTTTTTCCCGGCTCGATGTGCAGGTTGATGTTGCGGAGGGCGTCCGTCACGCCTGTCGCATAGCGGAAGGTGATGTTTTCGAAATCGATCTCGCCCCGTGATGCGGGTAATTCCTTTGCGTCGGGCGCATCCTGCACAGTTGGCGTTGAATCGAGGATTGCGAAGATCGCTGTCGTCGCGCCGAGCGAGCGTTGCATCACGATGTGAAGTTTACTCAGCGTCTTGATCGGCTCGTAAATGATGAAGATGCCGGCAATCAATCCAAAAAACCGCCCCGCATTCAGATTTGCGGCATAAACATACCAGAGCGCGAGTCCGACACCGAACGAGGCGATGATTTCGACAAGCGGGCTCACTGCTTCGGT
>QHOZ01000112.1 GCA_003219495.1 Verrucomicrobiota bacterium
GAGCGATCCGCAATGGTCGCCGGATGGAACTCGCATCACCTTCAGCAGCCGGCCGACTCCGCGGGCAGACGACGGCGCGTTGAGCGACGTTTGGGTGGTGACGGTCGCGAGCGGAGCAAAGCGAAGACTGGCCGGCGAACCTGGAGCCGCCGACAACGCGCGCTGGTCGCCGGACGGAAAATGGATTGCTTTCACCGCCACCCGCGATCGCGATCCCGGGCCATCGACTGCGTACCTCTACGTCGTCTCGCCGGACGGTGGCGCACCCAAACAAGTCGACAGCAAATTTGATCTGAGCGTGGGTACGCCGGTCTGGACGCCTGATTCACGCGCGATTTACTTCAGCACGAACATCCTCGAAGCGATCGAGGTCTACAGAGTCGACGTGATCAACGGCGCTACCGCACAAGTGTGGCGCCCCGGCGGCTCAATCGGCATCACCGAAATCAGCCGTGACGGGCGGACCCTGATGGGCACCGTTTCCTCAGCGCAGCAGCCGACCGAGATTTACATTTCGCGCAACGGCGAGGCGCCGCAGATCATCACTCATCAGAACGCGTGGTTGAATGATTATTCGATGGCGCAGTCCGAGGTGGTGAAATGGAAGAGCAAGGATGGCACGGAAGTCGAGGGTGTCCTGACAAAGCCGGTGGGATATCAGGCGGGCACGAAAGTTCCGTTTCTGCTTAATCCGCACGGCGGACCAACCGGCGCATCCATCAATAACTTCAACACCACGGTTCAGGTGCTGGCCGCGAATGGGTTCGCTGTCTTGCAGCCGAACTTCCGCGGATCGACGGGCAAGGGGCTCGCTTTCGCGCAAGCCAACAAGAACACCTGGGGCAAGGGCGATTATGAAGATTGCCTGTCGGGCGTCGATGCGATGATCGCGGCGGGTGTCGCCGATCCCGATCGCACCGGCGCGTTCGGCTGGTCCTATGGCGGCTACATGACGTTCTGGATCCTGACGCAGACCGATCGATTCAAGGCGGTATCGCCCGGCGCAGGACTGACGAACATCTATTCGATGTATTCGCAAACCGACATTCATCGTTATTTGAATTGGTTCTACACCGACAAGGCGCCGTGGGAAAACACCGACCTTTATTGGGACCGTTCGCCGATGAAGTACGTCAACAATGTGAAGACGCCGACGATGATCATGCACGGGCAGGTGGACACGCGCGTGCCGATTGCGCAGGCGCAGGAGTTTTATCAGGCGTTGGTTGAGCGCAAGGTGCCGGTCGAATTTGTGGTCTATCCGCGCGAGAACCATGGCTTTACCGAGCCGCGGCATCAGATGGATCGGGTGCGGCGTTACGTGCGTTTCTTCGCAAAGTATTTGAAGACGCTGGTGGTGACTGAGCCCGAAGAGAAGCGCGAGGATTCGTCTCGTTAAGAGGCGATCAATTGCACATTAATCTCGGAATGCAGAGCACTACGAAACACCCGCGAATAGGGAAGTTTTACTAGTACCACGATTTTTGATTTCAGATTCCAGATTTAAGACTCCATAATCCAGCGTCGATGGAATTTCAAAACATCAAATTCCAAATTGAAAATCGCGTGGCGCGAATTACCTTCGCGCGTCCACCGCTGAACGTTTTGAACATCCAGATGATGCGCGAGATTGGCGCGGCGCTGGACGACTGTGCGGACCGGAGGGATCTGGCGGCGATCCTCTTCGATGCCGCGCCGGGGACTAAGGCCTTTAGCGCCGGCGTCGCGATCGAAGAGCATGTGGCCGAAACCGTCTTTAAGATGCTCGATTCCTTTCATTTTATCTTTCGAGCGTTGCATCAAATCTCAAAACCCGTAGTGGCCATCGTCGATGGGCCGGCACTCGGCGGCGGGTGCGAGTTGGTTGCGGCGTGCGACATCGTGATTTGCAGCGAACGCGCTCGGTTTGGCCAACCGGAAATTAAGCTCGGCGTGTTCCCGCCGGTGGCCGCGATTATCCTGCCGCGGATCATCGGCGAGAAAAAGGCTCGCGAAATGATCTTGCTCGGCGAAATCGTCGAGGCTGATGAGGCCTTGCGCCTCGGCCTGGTGAATCAGATCGTGCCGAGTCGCGACCTTTATCAACAGGCCGAAGTCGTGCTCGCGAAACTGCGCGAGCTTTCATCGGCGTCGCTGCAATTCACCCGCAGTGCGCTTGACCTGGGGAGCAATGGCGAATTTGAATCAGCGTTGGCGGAAGTTGAAAACCTTTACCTGAATGAGTTGATGAAAACCGAAGACGCCAGCGAAGGCGTGCGATCATTCATGGAGAAGCGCAAACCGGAATGGCGAAATCGATAGCACGGATGACGGATGAAAGCGGAAGGATGAAGCGCGCTCGCCCACACGTCCGTGGCTCGGCCGCTCTTCACTGGGGAAAGGCTCTGCCTTTCCGATCGACTCTGGCTGCGTGCGTTCTGATCGTTATTTTAATCAGCTTCACCACCGGATCGTTCGCTCAAAGATCACGCCCGTCAAAAACCGGGGCACACTCAGCGGCGCCGGCAGCGCGTGATGTATTCACGGCCGCTGATCGGCGTCTGGTCGAGAAGGCAATCGGCGCGACCTGCACCGAGCGCGTTCGCGACCCGCAAGGCAGCACGCCCATTGACGAGATGCAATCGCGACCGTCTTTGCCGGTCAACAATGCCGACGCGCTGGCCGGCGCGCGCCGCGCTGAGCGGCTGCTGCCGACGACGCGGAAACTTGTCATCAACGCGATCGTGAAGTTGGCCAAAGAGTACGATTTATACACCGTCGGCATTTCACAGACGCGCATCAAGAGCGCAACCGCGCGCGTCGATTCGGTGAGACGCGTCAAGGCCGACGTCGATGCGCGCGACAACGCTTCGGTCGCCTTGCGCGAGTCCCGGACGATTGAGTTCGGCACGATTTTTTTGGCGGGATTGAAATCAGACGAAGCCATGATCAGCGTGCTGGCCCACGAACTGACTCATATCGCCAGCGGCCAGGCCGATTCACTTCGTCCTTTGTTTCGCGCGATCGGACGTCGCGCCGCCACCCGGACTGGCCTGAAAATTCAAGGGCAGCGCGCGGAAGAATTATCATGCGATCTCGTCGGCGCGATCGCGGCGCGCGAATTCATCAAACAGAACGTTAGTTGGGACCCTCTGCCGCGTCGCGTGGCGCGCGCCTTCGAACACAACTGCGTGGACGATGATGCTTCGGACGAAGATCACCTTTCACCCCGCAACACGATTCGGGCGTTGTTCACGCTCGATGTTGGGCTCGCCGGCGAGATCGTGAATTCGAACCTGGGCGGCGGCCAGCCCGCGCCGTTTCGATTCATGGAATTGACACCTGCCGCCGGCCGTTTCTAAGATCGCCACGAATGCTTCGCGGTTTTCATCGAGCAGTCCCCGTGCTGCTTCTCGTCTTTCCTTTGCTCGCGTCAGCCTGCAAGACGACCAGCGACAGCCAGACACTGCGGCCGCGCCAGTTGCGCGATGTTCCGGCAAACAAACTCGCTTTCAATTTCCAGGCCGATGTTCAGCCACCCGAGAATCTCGCCTCCGATGAAGCAAAGTCGCTGCCGGCGATTCAACGGGAGTTCGAAAGCAAGCGGCCCAACGATGCGTTGTTGAGAACCGTGAACTCGCCCGATGGCCAGCGCGCGTTGGCGCTCTATGGAACCGCTGACGAACCTGCGACCACATTTAGGATCGACCTTTATTCAACTGACGGAAACTTTATCCGCAACGTGACGCCCCCGACGCTGGCGGTGGTCTTTCAGGATTCAGTCGCGTGGTCAGCAGACAGCAGCATGTTTGCCTTTGTCGGGCGCAAGAGTTCCGCGGCGCAACCTAGTCCCACACCGCTCGATCTTCAGCCTGAGCCAGTACTGCCGTCGGCATCGCCGGTTCCCACCGCCACGCCTGGGCCAGTGTTCGCGCCGCTGGCCGTCTTCAGCACTGAA
>QHOZ01000113.1 GCA_003219495.1 Verrucomicrobiota bacterium
AATTACGCCCGGCTCGACCACCGCGACGAAATCGGTGCGATGGATTTCCTTGATGCGGTTCATGCGTTCGACGGACAGCACGATGCCGCCGCGCGAAGGCACGCAACCGCCTACGTAGCCGAACCCAGCGCCTCGCGGCGTTACGGGGATTCGTTTGGCGGATGCGAACCGCAGGATTTTCGAGACTGTTTCGGCGCTCCTGGGCAACGCCACGGCATCAGGGATATGCGCGGCAAACCATTTGTCACCCGTGTACTTCTGCCGGACAGCTTCTTCGCAGCGAAGTTCACCGGGCTTGAGCAGTCGCGCCAATGCCGCCAAAGCTGACGCGCGGCTCATTCCGCGGATGCGTCGGAGGCCTCAGATGTGTTGGTGATCAATTCGCGGGCGAATGCGACGCGGTCCTCGGGCACTTGCACTCCGATGCCGCCGGCCGCCAGCGCGTAGCCATCCAGCGACAGCGCGGACAGTTCGTGGGTCACCGTGGCAGGCACCTCCGCCGCTTCGAGCATCGAGCGAATCAACTGCGCGTCCGCCGGACTGAATGTGTTGTAGACCGTTACCAGCTTCATACAGCTTCGGACAATACCGGAGTATGCACGGTGTCTTTGACTTCTGCAAAGATAATGACACCGGCCCCGGTCTGCCGCAAGCTGCTGACCTGGATTTGAACGACGTGCCCAATGTGCTGTTGGGCATGATTGACGACCACCATGGTGCCGTCATTGAGATATCCCAAGCCCTGCCCCTTTTCCTTGCCTTCGCGAACGAGGCGCAGGGTGAGAATATCTCCCGGCACAATCGCCGGCCGCAACGCATTGCTGAGCTCGGAAAGTCGTGAAAAGGCGGGCGCCGAGATTGCGTGTGAGGCGCACGAGCTTAGCGTCCACATCCGGTTCCTCCGGCAGGTCCGCCTCGTGAATGCGCACATGGACCTTCGGATTTTTCTGAAGGCGCGTCAGCATGTCCAGCCCGCGACGCCCGCGCGCGCGACGAATCGCGTCGCTCAAGTCCGCGACCGTCTGCAGCTCTTTCAACACAAAACGCGGAATCACGACAATGCCATCGACGAAGCGTGATTCGATCAGGCCAAGGATGCGGCCATCGATGATCACGCTGGTGTCGAGCACCAGCAGGTTCTCGGGCTCGTGCTGCGCCTTGAAGCGCACGTAAGGGATAATAAACGAAAAGTCGTCCTTGTTGCTGCGCAACGCGAGCACCATTCCCAGATAGCCGAACGCCAGAAACATCCCGAGCCGGATCACCCAGCGCGATTCATCCGAGGTGTAGGCGAATAGATTGTTACGGTCGATGAGCGAGGCAAGTAACGTCCCCAGAAACATGCCGAAAGTGGCCGCGGAAAACGCGCGCAACGAAAACCCTTTCAGCATGTGGTCGATCGCAATCAGCAGCCCGCCCAGGCCGAAGCCGATCATAATCGCATAGCCCGAGAGCGTGCACAACGACAAAAACAGAATGCGGACGACCCAGAGACTCATACGTTATCTGATCGGGGACTTTCCGGGATAGGGCGGGTTCTGCTGCGGCCGCGGTTGTTTGGGTTTATAGAGCAGACCGAAGCGGTTGATGTTGCTGGTCACGTTCTGCAGGTTGTCGGCAATGTTCGCGATCTTCATTCTGAGCTGATCGTCCTTCACCAGAGCGCCGACAAGGCCGCGGCCTTCCTCGACGCCATAGGCAAGGCGTTCCAGCACTTGAGCGGTATTATCCAAACTATTAATAGCCTTGGTCAGTTCGAATCGGTTCGTGCTGACTAATTGAGAAAAATCAGTGGCCGCATGGTTCAATCGGTCGGAGAATTGGACGAGGTTGCTGACCGAAACGAAAATCGATCCGCTATTGGTTTCGACCAGCGTATTGATGCCATCCACCATCGTAATCACTTTATCGGACGCGATGCGCAAATTGTTCAGTGTTACGTTCACATTGGTTAAGTTCCTGTCAGTCAGCACTTTCTGGTCCAACCGCACGGCCAGATCGTTCAGGCTTTTCACAATGCCCTTCACTTCGTCCACCAACCCGGTGGCTGAGCGGACGCTTTCCTCGATGTTAAAGGACTGTTCCAGTGGCACTTCCGCGTCCTCTTGCAGCATTGGCGCGGTGTTTGCCTGCGGACGCACCGCGATAAATTGGTCGCCCAAAAACCCGAGCTGCTCGATGCGAAACTGCGCATCAGCGTGAATTTTGTAACGTTCGTTGATTCTCACATGGATGATCACGCCTTTGCCGCCCGACTCGAGATTGATCTTCGTCACGCTCCCGATGGGTACGCCGGCCATGAGCACCAGGGAACCGCGTTTGAGGTTGGCGACGGTTTCCGCCCGCAGGAGCAGTTCATAATGCGGCTTCAATCCACCGCTCTTGGTAAACACCACGACGAGGCCCACCAAGACAATCACGGCCAACGCGACGAACAGTCCTACTCTCCCGGCAAATCGGCTTCTGGTCATAATTTATATTTCATCCAACAAATGCTGCCGCGGCTCAGAAATACCATTCACAAAATGGTTCACAATTGGGTCCTGGCTATTAAAAATTTCATCGGGTGTTCCTTCAGCATAAATCTGGCCGTGGTACAGCATAAAGATGCGCTGCCCGATACGCCGCG
Source organism: Verrucomicrobiota bacterium (assembly GCA_003219495.1). The sequence goes on from QHOZ01000113.1 coordinate 2,630, forward strand.
CGCTGCGCATGTCGTGCGTCACGACCACGGACGTGACTTTCAACTTCTGGCCAATGCTGATGATCAGGGCCGGTCGTCGGTTCGTCATACAGCAGGATTTCCGGCCGGTACACGATGGCGCGGGCTAAACCCACACGTTTGCGCATCCCACCGGAAAGTTGCGCCGGCTTTTTGTGTTGGATCCCCGGCAACTCAACTAATTCGAGGGCTTCGTTAACTCTTTGCTGCACCTGATCTTCACTGCACCGCAATTGATGCCGCAACGCGAACGCAATGTTTTCCTCGACGGTCATCGAGTCGAACAGCGCCGCGCCCTGGAACAGCATTCCAAATTTCCGCCGTACTTCCATGACTTGGCGCTCATCCATCGGCACGATATTGACACCATCGATCAGCACCTCGCCCCCTTCCGGGTGCAGCAAGCCAATCAAGTGCTTGAGCAGCACACTCTTCCCACCACCGCTCCGGCCCATGATCGCCACCGACTCGCCATCGTTGATGCGCAAGTTGACGTGGTCCAAAACCTTTTGCGCGCCAAAGCTCTTCTGCAGATTGCGGACTTCGATCATGTCAACCGAACACGCGATTCAACATAAGGGTGAGAAAAAAATTGCTGATCAGGATGGAGATCGACGAAAACACGACCGCCTGCGTCGTCGCGCGCCCGACCCCTTCTGCGCCGTCGCCGCAGGTCATGCCTTTATAACAACTGACCATCGCGATGATCGCGCCGAAGATCACGCACTTGATCAGCCCGGTCGCAAGATCGGTGACACTCGTGTACACCACCATGTTGTCCCACGCGTAAGTCGCATACGCGCCCAGGAACGCACGGCTCATGCCATAACCCCCCAGAATTCCAACCGCGATCGATTCCACCGTGAGCAGCGGCAGCGCAAAAATCGTCGCGATCAAGCGCGGCACGATCAGGTAATCCACCGGATGCGTCGCGAGCGTGCGTAATGCATCGATCTGCTCCGTCACGCGCATGGTGCCCAGTTCGGCGGTCATCGCCGCGCCGACGCGCCCGGAAACCATCAGTCCCGTGAGCACCGGTCCCAATTCGCTGCACATGCCGACGCCGACCACCGCAAGCGGCCAGCACCATGCCCGTGAACGCACCGGTGATGAGCACCACGGACTGGGACTTCACGCCAATGAAATATAACTGATAAATAATGCTGCTCACGTCCGGCCGCCGCCGGAACGCGGAGACAAAGGCTTCGCGCGTCAGCAGAGTGAACTCACCCAGGCCGCGAAGCCAATTAATTGCAATTCTCGTAGGGTCTGGCGCCCTCATAGCGGGGTGGTTCTAGCAAAGCGCCTTCCGGCTGGCGATGGAAAAGCTCCGGTTCAGCGATGGCTCTGCCATGTCGCGCTTTGTTCGCGCGCGATCCCTTCCATCGAGCGGCCGGTGATCGCCGAACTGTCGTCCGCCTTCGCGGAGATCGGGCGCGTGTCGCTTCCGGTCTTGATCAGCAACCAGCGCTGCTTGGCATCCTTTTCGGTGCGTTTGTCGCGCACCAGCGTCCATTCACCTTTCAGCTTCTTCCCCTTGAGTTCCATTTTGATTTTGCCCTGGTGATACGCGGCAACGGGATTTGCCTCCTTCGCTTCATATGTCCCGATGTCCCACACCATTACGGTGCCGCCACCATATTGGCCTTTGGGAATCACGCCTTCGAAGCGCGCGTAATCCATCGGGTGATCTTCGACATGCATGGCCAGACGCCTTTCGCCGCGCGTGGTGGGCGGGGGTTTCGGCACGGCCCACGAACGCAGCACGCCTTCCATCTCCAGTCGAAAATCGTAATGCAAATGGCTGGCGGCATGTTTTTGGATCACGAACATCAGCTCCTTTGCGTTTCGGGCTTTGCCTGGCTTCGCGCCGGAAGGTTCGGCCGTGCGGATGAAATCACGCTTTGCTCGGTACTCCTTTAGTTTCGACGGTGCCTTGGCTTTGAGGAGATCTTCGAGCCGCCCCTTCGGCAGCTTCTGTTTGAGCGTCAGCATCGGCGCGAACATGTCCCCGTTGTCGTTGAGCAACTTGATCGCTTCATCCGGTGTGACCTTATTCTCCGCCTCATCAATTCGCTTCCAATCGAGCGGAAACGAAACGCTGGGACTCTCTCCTTTCGCGCGCAGCGAATACGCGCAAACCGTCGTTTTGAAGTCCGCGTTCTGGCTCCAATCGATGAAAACTTTTCCCTTGCGCGCCGCTTTAGCCATTCCGGAGACAATCAGCTCCGGATGCGCGCGCTCGAGGCGCTCGGCCAGGGATTTCGCGAACGGTCCCGTTTGTTCGTAAGTGACCTTCGTGTTCAGCGGCACGGCTACATGCAATCCTTTCCCGCCGGAGCGTTTTAGAAGCGACTGTAACCCCACAGCGTCCAGCGCCTCCTTAAGCATCAGCGCCACTTGTGCGCACTCGCGAATGCCCGCCGGTTCGCCAGGGTCAAGGTCGAACACTATCATGGTCGGCTGCTCGATCTTCGGCGCTTTCGCCAGAAAAACATGCAGCTCAATATTGTTCATGTTGCTCGCCCACATCAGTGATGGCAGGTCATTGATCAGCAGATATTCGATTTTACCCGTCCCGCCGCGGCGCGGCACTGCAAAGCGTTTGATCCATTTCGGCGTAAAGGACGGGGCATTCTTAACGTACTCAGCCCGCCCGCGAATGCCCTGCAGATACATTTTGAGCGTCAGCGGCCGTTGCTTGAGGTGCGGCAGCACGAAGGGCGCGATCCGCGCATAGTAGTTGATCAAGTGCCCCTTGGTGAAGCCCGTCGCTGGAAACATCGCTTTGTCCAAATGCGTCAATTGCACCTCGTGTCCCAGCACATCTACGCTTAACCGTTCCCCTGTCTTGCCCATGTAAGGAACTTACCGCTGGGCCAGCTTTTTCGCCAGCCGGATAGCCTCAATCATACTGGACGGGTTGGCGATATTTTTGCCCGCGATATCGAAGGCGGTTCCATGGTCCGGCGAAGTGCGCACAAACGGCAAGCCCAGGGTCCAATTCACCCCACGCTCGAATGCGATCATTTTTAATGGCACGAGCCCCTGGTCATGATACATCGCCACAACCGCATCGTAATCACCCCGCAGCACGTAGTAGAAAAGCGCATCCGCCGCAAATGGGCCATGCACGTCCAGTCCGCGCGCTTTGCACGCCTGGACGGCGGGCGTAATCGTGCTTTGCTCTTCAGTGCCGAGGTTGCCCCCTTCACCGGCGTGTGGGTTCAATCCGCAAACCGCGACTCGCCGCCGCGACAGACCCACTTGCGCGCAAGCTCGCGCGGCCAACTCGATCGCAAGGTCAACCTTCTCACGGCTTAAATGCTCGGCCACTTTTCGGAGCGGAACGTGCGTAGTCGCCAGCGCGACACGCAACCAGCGTCCATTTTCGTCCGCGCCGAGCAGCATCATCGCCGTGTTCGTGGTCCCGGCGAGAGCGGAGAGATACTCCGTTTGGCCGATGAAATCTTTGTACCCCGCGCGAATGATCGCCTCCTTGCTCACCGGCGCTGTGACCAGCGCTCTAGCTTCGCCGCGCAGGCACATCTCCGCTCCGGCCTTCAAGCACACCATCGCGGTAGCGGCTGGACTCGCCCCACGCTCGGTCGCGATCACGCGGACGCGCTCAGTGCTCAGTTCACGAATGAGCGGGTGCTCTCCCAAGATCGTGTAGAGTGTGTCGTCGCATGGAAGTTCAGCCGCAAGGGCTTTCGCAGTCACCTCCGGTCCGATACCGGTCGGATCCCCCAGTGCAATCGCGATCACCTTAAAAGAAGATTCTCACGAAGGCCTTCGCTCGCAGCCGATCCACCCAGGCCTTTTGCAACCGGGCGCGTTCCTGTACGACCAATTCCTTCTCGATTTCGTCGCGCACGTCTTCCAGCGGCCGAACATGCGCGGGGCGTTTGCCTTCGACGAGCATCAGGTAAAACTCCGTCGGCTCGTCGGTCGCGGCTTCGCCTTCGGCAATGTTCTTTTCTTCGATCAGCGTTTCTTTGGACGAATACTTGCGTGTGATCGAAAGCCGTCCGGTTTTGTCATACAGGTAGACAATGTAACCCTCGTCTTCCGCCTTCCCGAGGCCGATCAATCCGCTCCGCTGCCCAGCATTCAGATTAAACGCAATGTCTGAAAGACCACGGCGCAAATAGCTGCGCTCGCGCCATCCCCAGTCCCCGCCCTCGGACTGTTGCGAACCTTCGGAATAAATCGTGGCCATTTCGGCGAACGCTGCCCCTTCATCAAGCTTGGCGATCATTTCACGCGCGAGCTTCCGCGTCTCTTCCGGGTTGCCGGAGGTTGTGCTCTTCAGCACGATCACCCGCAACTTCACCTGGTCTTCGAGGCGAAACTTGGTGAGGTTATTCGTGTAAAAGGCTTCGATCTTCTTTGGCGAAATCACGACCGCCTGCGACACATTTTTCTGCCGCATATATTGCAGAATCATGTCGTCATACACACGCTGCCGAAAGGTTTCCTGAGTAATTCCCTGTGCTTGAAGTGTTTTGGTGAGCGTTACGCGGTCGCCAAAACGCTTGCGAATGCGGTCCTGGATTTCATCCTCGATGAGACTCTCAGGCACCGGGATGCCCGCCGCTTTGAAATCGCTCAAAATGAGCTGCCGCGTCACGAGGTCCTCCAGCCCGCTGGTCATCGTCTCGGCGCGCTTCAGGCTGTACTGAGCCTGGTTGCCCGCGAGCGTGCGTCGAAGCGCTTCCAATGGCACGGCGACATGCTCCTCCACTTCCTGCATTGTGATCACGGAATCATTCACGATCGCCGCAATCCCATTGCGCAGCTCCGGCACGGCTTTCGCCGAGCCGCACACGCAAACTGTAATCAGCAACGCCCGGACGACTTGTCTCATCTCTGGCCTATATAGTAGAGAGCGCCCGGCCGCATGGTCAAGTGACGACGAGCCGCGCAATGGCCCTCGCCGCACGGCGCGAAGCGCCCGGCGGGCCGAGGGAAGCGATCACACCGGCTAGTTTGTTCGCGATTTCGGTCCGGCGTTTCGGGTTGCCGAGCAACTCTTTGGCGGCGCGCGCGAGGTTTACCGGCGTGGCGGCGTCCTGGATGAACTCGGGAAACAAGGTTTCACCGGCCAGCAGGTTCGGCATGGCCAGGTGATTCACTTTAATAATGCGTTTGGCGATTTGGTAAGTCGTCCATGACGTTTTGTACATGGCAATCGTTGGCACTCCGAAATACGCGCACTCCATCGTGACCGTCCCCGTCGCTGCAATGGCGAGTTCGGCCTGTCTGAGCGCCTCGGGCAATCCTCCGATCTGAAGCTGGATTTTAGATCCCGGCGAAAGAAGTCCCTCGGCCATCGCCTTCAGTTCAGCATTGGGCAATACCATCACTTTGCTTCCGTCGAGCAGGCGCGCCGCTTCGTCCATGGCCGGAACGTGCCGCCGTAACTCGCCAGCGCGACTGCCCGGCAGAAACACGATGAGATGCTTCGAATCGGCCGAAGACTTGCCGAAATCGACGTAGCGATCAACGATCGGGTGGCCAACGAACTCGACTTGAAGCTTCGGCGCATGCTGCGCATACCACTCCTTCTCGAACGGAAAGATGCTTAGGAGCAAATCCACGTCGCGCGCAAGTTGTCGCGCACGGCCAGGACGCGATGCCCAGACCTGTGGGGAGACGAACTGCACGATCTTCGGATTCCAATTGAAGAACGGTCCACGCCACCGTGCGACCGCGCTGCGTATCGCATGCGCGAGCCGCAAATTGAACCCAGAGAAATCGACGCAAATGATCGCATGCGGCTTCCGTTCCACCGCGCCGCGAAGAAGCCGAAGCATCAACCCGCGAAACGTGACTATCTTCTTCAGCGCATCGGACAGCCCGACCACTGCGTGCCGGGTCATGTCGAATAGCAATTCCACGCCCTCTCGGGCCATTACTGGTCCACCGGCGCCGAAAAAACGCGATTCCAGGCTCGCATGCAACGGTTGGCTGAACCCACTGGTGTCCGCCTCGCGCGCGGCAAGTTCTTCGCGCAGCGCCCGGACCAGGTCGGCCGCCAGCAAATCGCCGCTCGGTTCGCCCGCGACAATCATGAACTGTTTGGGCACCATCCTACTTCAAGAGAGCAGCGGTGATCTGGCGGGAAATTTCCCAGGCGACATCAAGCGCTTTCTTGGCCGATTCCCCACTCACCAGCGGGGTCTTGCGCTCGCGCACGCACTCAATGAAATGCGTCAACTCAAGTTTCAGCGGTTCCTCCTTATTGATCGGCACCGGCTCGCGCACAACGCGCTTGCCGGCGAATTCGCTGACGATCGTCGAGCCTTTCGCGTGCAGCAATTTCTTTAGCAGTCCGCTTTCGGTCTCACCATCGCGCGCGATGCGATAAATGAATCCCTCCTGTGCGCGATAATCGAGGGAGATATAGCTCGGCGTCGTCTTGCCACCGCTGAACACCCGAATCTTGCGCATCCGCTCGGGGCTCACGCGACTCACCGTCAGGTTCGCTACACAGCCATTTGCGAAGCGGAGCCGCGCATTCGCGATGTCTTCGGTCTGGCTAAGCACCGGGACGCCGACGGCGTCGATGCTTTGCACGGAGGCCTGGACGAAGGCCAATACCACATCCAAATCATGAATCATCAAATCCAGCACCGCGCCGACGTCCGTGCTGCGGCCGGAATAAGGTGAAAGCCGATGTGTCTCGATGAATCGCGGCTCCGTGGCGACGCTTTGCAGATATTTGAATACGGGGTTGAATCGCTCCACGTGCCCGACCTGCAGCACACAGTTCTGTTGTCGCGCCAACTCCACAAGCTCAGCCGCTTGCATGGCGTCGCTCGTCATCGGCTTTTCTACAAGCACGTGCTTGGATTGTTTGAGCAACGCGCGCGCAAGTTCGTAATGCGTGCTCGTCGGAGTGACGATGCTGACCACCTCGG
>QHOZ01000115.1:0-7941 GCA_003219495.1 Verrucomicrobiota bacterium
CTTCCGATCCCACTTCGCGCGCCACGCGCGTCACTTCCGACGCGAACGAGCGCAGCTGGTCCACCATCGTGTTGATCGTGTCCTTGAGCTGGAGAATTTCGCCACGCACATCGACCGTGATCTTCTTCGACAAGTCGCCGTTCGCGACCGCGGTCGTCACTTCGGCGATGTTACGCACCTGACCAGTGAGGTTTCCGGCCATTGAATTCACCGAGTCGGTCAAATCTTTCCACGTGCCGGCGACGCCCTTCACATGCGCTTGACCACCAAGTCGTCCTTCGGTTCCTACTTCGCGCGCCACGCGCGTCACTTCCGACGCGAACGAGCTGAGCTGGTCCACCATCGTGTTGATCGTGTTTTTCAGTTCGAGAATCTCGCCCTTAACATCGACCGTGATCTTCTTGGAGAGATCACCGTTCGCGACCGCAGTGGTAACATCGGCAATGTTGCGCACCTGGCCGGTCAAGTTACCGGCCATGAAGTTCACCGAGTCCGTGAGATCTTTCCACGTTCCGGCAACACCGCGCACGTCAGCCTGACCGCCAAGCTTTCCTTCAGTGCCGACCTCGCGCGCCACTCGCGTCACTTCATCCGCGAACGAACTGAGCTGATCCACCATCGTGTTGATGGTGTTCTTCAATTCCAAAATCTCACCGCGCACATCGACCGTGATTTTTTTCGAGAGATCGCCGCGCGCGACCGCAGTCGTCACTTCCGCGATGTTACGCACCTGACCGGTAAGGTTGCCGGCCATGAAGTTCACTGAGTCGGTCAAATCCTTCCACGTTCCGGACACGCCCTGCACTTCCGCCTGGCCGCCGAGAATTCCCTCCGAGCCCACTTCGAGAGCAACGCGCGTTACTTCAGACGCGAAGGAGCTGAGTTGGTCCACCATCGTGTTGACGGTGTTTTTCAATTCAAGAATTTCACCTTTAACGTCGACCGTGATTTTCTTCGAGAGATCACCGCGCGCGACCGCAGTCGTCACTTCCGCGATGTTACGCACTTGGCCGGTGAGGTTGCCGGCCATGAAATTCACTGAGTCGGTAAGATCTTTCCACGTGCCGGACACGTCGCGCACGTCCGCTTGTCCGCCGAGTTTTCCTTCCGAGCCCACCTCGCGCGCAACACGTGTTACTTCAGAGGCAAACGACCCGAGACGATCAACGAGCGTGTTGATCGTGTTTTTCATTTCGAGAATCTCGCCTTTCACGTCGACGGTGATCTTGCGGGAGAGATCGCCGTTCGCGATTGCGGTCGTGACCTCGGCGATGTTACGCACCTGCGCGGTAAGATTGCCCGCCATCAGGTTCACATTCTCGGTTAAATCTTTCCACGTGCCGGCAACGCCTTGCACGTCCGCCTGGCCGCCGAGTTTTCCTTCCGTTCCCACTTCGCGCGCGACACGCGTCACTTCAGACGCGAACGAACGGAGTTGGTCCACCATCGTGTTGATGGTGTCCTTCAGTTCCAAAATTTCGCCGCGCACATCGACTGTGATCTTCTTAGACAAGTCACCGTTCGCGACGGCCGTGGTGACCTCGGCGATGTTACGCACCTGACCGGTAAGATTGCCTGCCATCGAGTTCACCGAATCCGTCAGATCTTTCCACGTTCCGGCAACGCCTTTGACGTGAGCTTGACCGCCGAGTTTTCCTTCGGTGCCTACTTCGCGCGCGACGCGCGTCACTTCGGAGGCGAACGAGCTGAGCTGGTCCACCATCGTGTTGATCGTGTCCTTGAGTTCGAGAATCTCGCCCTTTACGTCCACGGTGATCTTTTTGGAGAGATCACCGCGCGCGACCGCCGTCGTCACGTCAGCGATGTTGCGCACCTGACCGGTGAGGTTGCGCGCCATGAAGTTCACCGAATCGGTCAGATCTTTCCACGTGCCGGAAACACCTTCGACGCGCGCTTGGCCGCCGAGAATTCCTTCCGAACCCACTTCACGTGCGACACGCGTCACTTCAGACGCGAACGAGCGAAGTTGGTCCACCATGACGTTGACCGTGTTTTTCAGCTCCAAGAACTCGCCTTTGACGTCAACGGTGATTTTCTTCGTCAGGTTTCCATTCGCGACCGCGGTTGTAACGGTTGCGATGTTGCGGACCTGCGCGGTCAGATTTCCCGCCATCAAGTTCACGTTCTCAGTCAAATCCTTCCAGGTTCCGGCCACGCCTTTGACCTTCGCTTGCCCGCCGAGTTTTCCTTCCGTACCGACCTCGCGCGCAACGCGCGTAACCTCGGACGCAAACGCGCCTAGGCGGTCAACCATTGTGTTGACCGTCTTTGCCGACCGCAAAAATTCTCCCTGCAACGGGCGGCCTTCGATGTCGGTCGCCATTTTCTTCGCGAGATCGCCTTGCGCGACAGCACCGATGACGCGCGCCATTTCGCTCGTCGGATAGACCAAATCGCCGATGAGCGTGTTGATGCAGTCGATCGAATCCGCCCAACCTTCGGAGACGGCCCCGAGCGAAATGCGCTGACTGATGCGGCCTTCCTTGCCCACCACTCGACCGATTCGTTCCAGCTCGCCGCTCATCCGTTGATTGATGCCGATGACGTCGTTGAAAGTATCCGCCACTTTTCCGGCGAGCCCGGTCCATTCCTCGGGTAGCCGAACAGAAAAGTCGCCGCGCTTAAACGCGGTCAACGCAGTCAGAAGTTGCTTTAGCTCGAGCTGGTTCTCGCCGTTGAGTTGAGAACCGTTAGTCGGGCGCAGAGTAGTCGCGGAGGTGGATTTCTTCATAGGGAATCAAGAGAGTGAAAACGGCGGACACCGATCGCGCATTACGATCCGTTGAAAATGAACCCTTACCCATCTGCCCGCCGCCATTGTACGAACCGCCAGATTGATTGCATGGAACAAGACCATCGGCAACTGATGATGCCGAAGGATTGAAGACACACGCAGCGAACACGTTATCTTACTTTCGAATCTGAGCTTGCTCCCGGTCGCAAAGAGAAAGCTCGGAGGAGCGTCGCGGGACACGGCGCGCAGCAGCGTTAATGTCACGCTTACTTGGGAGCTTTTGTGACCTTCTGGAATCGCGCGTCGTCGCCGATCACGGAGAAACCTCCGTGAAATGGCGGCGCCGGTTTGGCCGGATAGGGCGGCCGCAGGATCGCGAATCCTTGCGCGCATAACGCAAGGGTGACCAGAACGCCGAGGGCGAGCGTCTTCATATTGCTGTTCTCTTCCGCATCATTTGTGCCATGAAAATCTTATTTCAGGTCCAATTGACTCAATGGCTGAACCACCGCCGCCTTAGCGGCAGAAAAAGGAATGAGAAAGCGTCAGTTTCCGAGATCGCGACTTGCGATTTTGATTTCGAGATAGTATGCGCGCTGAATTTCGGAACAACGGCCGTGCGCATGTTCACTAACACCAACGCCGCGGAAACTATCATCAAGGCGCGCCTTGTCCAGAATTTTGTGGCGACCGGCCACGCTGCGACTTTCGATTTTGTATTTTCGCATTAACTTCCCGCCGCAATGCCGCAATTTTCTTATCGCGCCCGCAACGCTAAAGGCGAACTCGTCGAAGGCGTGTTGGAATGTGCCGATCGCGCGATCGCCATTCACCAGATCGAGCAGAAGCGCTGCGTGCCGATAAAGATAGAGATCATCGCGGGAGACGGTGCGAAGCCGCCAACGTCCAACGGCGCGGCACCGCCGGCGAAGCCGCAAGCGATAACGCCAAGCGCGAATCTGAAAATTTCGCAAAGCCAGTTGCTCATCTTCACCGAGCAGCTCGCTCACTTGCTTCAGGCCGGAATGACTCTCGATGAGGGATTGTCGATCTTGGAAAAGCGGCTGAAGCAGCCACGCGTCCAACAAATGACGCGCAACTTGCACCAGGCGCTGGTCGACGGCCGAAGTTTTTCGCAGGCGCTGCGCGAGATGCCGAGAATTTTTCCGCCGCTGTTCGTGAATCTCGTCGCGGCCGGCGAAGCGAGTGGCGCGCTGCCGGAAATCCTCCATCGGTTGGTGAAGCATTTGATGCAGGCCAAAGATCTGCGCGATCGCGTCCAGCAAGCGCTCATCTATCCCGCGTTTCTCGCGGTCGCAGGCGCGGGGCTGATCACGATCTTCATCACTTACATGGTGCCCCAATTGACCGGCTTCATGTCGCAAATCGGTGGCGCGCTGCCGTTGCCGACGCGGATCTTGATGAAAGCGCATCACCTCATCACCACTTACTGGTGGCTGGCTCTGCTGATTGCCGTTGGTGGGAGTGTTGGATTTCGCGCGTTCGTTCGAACAGAAGAAGGCCGGCTCACGTGGGATCGCTTTCGTTTAAAAATTCCCGGCTACGGGCGCGTGATTCGCCATCGCTATTACGCGCAGTTCTCGCGAACGCTCGGAACGCTAATCCAAAACGGCATTCCCCTGCTTCGCGCGCTCGATTTGTTGAAAGAAATCACGGGCAACCGTTATCTCGAACTCCAGATCGTCGAAGCGCGTCGCGCGGTGATCGACGGCGCAACACTCTCGGCCGCCTTGAGCTCGCAACATATTTTTCCGGATTTGTTCACCGATATGATGGCGGTGGGCGAGCAAACGGGACGATTCGGCGAGACGATGCAAACCATCGCCGATGTTTATGAACGCGAGCTCGATCGCAACGTGAACATCATCTCGCAATTAATTCCGCCGGTGATCATCGTCTTGATCGCGCTCGTGGTAGGCCTCGTTGTCTACAGCATTCTCTCGGCGGTTTTTGAAGCAACACATAGCTTGCAGTTCCGTCCGCACTAATCTACGATCCGCGGTCAATGTTCGTCCGCTTCGTTGCGCTGATCTGCTTCATATGTGCAACAGCGTCTCTCCACGCGCAGGAAGCTTTCAGTAACGGACTGCCGCCAAACGACGATGCTGCGAGCGCGCAGCCACTCTCACAAACTGCGTGGATCGATTTGCGCCAGCATCCGCGCGCGGCATCGCGACCGCAGAGCGCACCGGATTGGGTCGAAGCGGTCAACATGACCGCGAGCGCTGGAACTGACGGCACCCCGCGAACCGTTTTTCGCATTCGCGTCTCGCGACCGAGCCCCAATTTTCAAGTCATGTTCTTCCGCCTCTTCTTCGACGACAATTCCAATGTCCGGCCCGAGATCGTCGCATGGGACGAATTGGGATCGCAGGTTTTGCGCTCTGGTCAGCTGGGATCGGGCATCGGCTTGCCCAGCTCCGATTCGGTGATGATTCCGATGAATGGAATTTCCACGCTCGATGTTGAAGTCCCGGGGGACGGCAAAACGATTCGCGCCGCTTATCTCGATTGGATGACGAGCACTGAAGTCGTGCATCCGGTCAATGCCGATCGGCGCGACGTAATCCCCGAACCGTTTTCCGCATTGCCACCGCTTCATTCGCCCGAGCAAGACGTCGAACATTTTGGAACAGTGACCGCGACGCTATCTAATGAAATGATTTCCATGGGCGCGGATTCGGCGCACGGCGCAACGTTCCAATTTGGGATTGAAAAGAGACCCAAGCTCGCGCTCTTAACATTTGAGGTGGCAAGTCCGCGCGTTGATTCGCCGCCGGAAGTTTACGTGAACGGCCAAGACGTCGGGCCGGCTACGCTGACTTTGCCAGAGCTCGCGGATCCCGGTTATCGCGGCCAGGTCGAAACGCTGCTCAAGGAAATGCATTTCCAATACACCGGCTGGGTCCGCGCGCAGAAACTTGTTTCCGTGAGCAACTTGAAGGTTGGCACAAACGAGATCAGTATCTTGAGCGGCGCCGCAACATCGACATCGGCGATTCGCGCAACCCAAGTGCAACTGAAATATCTCTGGGAAAAATCGGATTATCAGCTCGAGGCCGGCCATTAATTGATTGAACCGCAACCGCCGGTTGCCTGTCTGAGCTACATCAAATGAGAAAAGCAACGAATCAATCGGGCTTCACCCTGCTCGAAATCATGATCGTGGTGAGCATCATCGTGATCCTGCTCGGACTCGCGATTTCGAAAATGGGGAATCCGACTGGCTTTGCCAAAGCGACCGCTGTTCGCGCGGACGTTCAATCGATCGGAACGCAATTGATGCAATACGAAGCGATGAATGGTTTCTATCCGACGACTGAACAGGGTTTGGGGGCTTTAGTAACACAACCTTCCACCGAACCTCGGCCAAATCGCTGGTATCCGTTTTTCAAAGAGATGCCAAAGGATCCGTGGGGACTGCCCTACGTTTATCGCTGCCCGGGAACCAAACATCCGGACAGGTACGATTTGTTTTCGGCTGGACCGGATCGTCAGCCTGATACGGCCGACGACGATTGGGGCGAATAATTTCGCCGCGAAGATCGACAACTAACTATTCTTCAATTGCCGCGGGCGGCGGAGTTCGCGGTAGCGGCGTGTACTGTTGCGGTTGCGGATTTCGCTGAATTGTTGCACGAACGTGCGGCGTTGGCAGCGCCACCCCCGGAGGATTTTGTCCGGGCTTCATCCCGGGTTGCTGAAACTGCGGCTGCGCGGGCGGCTGCACGACGCCAGGAGCGGGAGGCCCTTTCGGCATCGGCTTCGTCATTTCCGCCTGATTGAAAGTCAGCGTGCAAAATTGCCCATCCTTGCTGATCGTCACCTTCGTCTCGCCAACTTTGTCTGACCACTCGATGCTCGCGATCGCGAAACCATCAACCGGCGGCTCCTTGGTGTTTAAGTATTTTTTTAAAGCTTTGTCCGCGCTCGACATGATTGTCACACTATCGCCGTCCGGTGAGCGCGCGGCGTTCGCGACGTAGAGATCTTTGCATGGCGCAGGCGTCGCCGCGGGCGCAACAACTGCCGTCGCGACCGCAAACGGCGAATGATCGAGCATCACCTGATAGCGATTGAACGCGAACTTCGTCGGCAAATCATCGGCCTGCAGCGGGGAAGAAATCGCGGCTGAGGCCAAGATCGACATGAAGATGATTCGATGTTTCATCGTTTAACTTTTCTTTCGCTGCGCGGGCGCAAACCATTTCGCGATTTTCAATTTGCCGCGCATCAGGGTTTGATCCGAGTTGTCGATTGCGAGATTCACACTTTCAAAGACAACGAACGCGTCCGGTTGTTGAACATCGTAGAGAAAGTGGACCAGCTCCGGCCAGTGACTACTCGTTTCGATGGAGGCAAACACCGCCTGATGTTGCGGCGTTGCGTCGCCGGGTCCGATCGACGGATTTTCGATTCCAATATTGTATTTGCCGGCGACCTGCTTCAGCTGCTCCAGCAAAGTGGAAGCTTCCTCTGCGCCTTTCATCGCGGGCTGGGTCTTCTCCAACCACTCGTCACGTTTTTTCCAGAGCTCGCGCTCGCGCATATAAACGTTTTGTTCGTTGCGGGTCGTCTTGCGCATCGCCAGTTGCGCTCGCGAACTGCTGATGCTGCTCAAAAGCATTCGCCAGAGGACGCGGCGATTCATTCGCTCGAATGCGGCGCGAAGTTTCTCGATCATTTCGGTTTTCCCTCCAAACGAAATTGCGCGTGATTGTTCCCGAGCAATCGCGGCGCGGCCATGTCGAAGCGGAAATTTTGCAGACCGGCGTTCTTTTTCACTTTCTCGGCAAACTGGTAGGCGAGCGCGGCGGTATCGGCTTCACCATCCACAGAAATTTGGCGAGCGGATTGATTGTAGGCAGTGATCCGGACCGCCGGTGAAGGCAAGCTCTCGGAGAGATGCAACAAAATCTCGACCGGATAAAATCGCGGATCAATTGCCGGCGCAAGCGCTTTCCAATTCGTTTCCGTCTCGCGAATGAATTGCGTCGCGGGCGCGTCCCGCGCGATCAAACGATCGAGATTCGCGATCGCGATTTTGGTGTAAGCGAGATAAAGCAGAAACAACAGGACGAGCGCGCCGTAGGCTGCACCGGCAAAAGTGAGGCGCTTCTTCCATTCGTCGCGTTTCACTTGTTGCACGCGCCGTTGACGCCAAC
>QHOZ01000115.1:7960-8285 GCA_003219495.1 Verrucomicrobiota bacterium
GCGTTTCGATTCCAACCAGCTCGGTCGGACTGGAGAGAATATCCTGCACGGTGTCCTTCAGCTCGAAGCAGGATTCATCGAGCAGAAGCTTTGGAAACGAAGCGTTGATGTCTTGAAGCTCGGCGCTGAGCGCGAGCTGCGGCAGTTCCATTTTCAATTGCTCCGGCGCAATTCCATCGAGTGTGCGCGCCATACTTACTTTGCCATTCTCGGTCACGGCCGAAACGAGCGCTTCGCCTTCGGGATAAATCAAAAGCGCGCGTCCTTCCGGCGCATGAGTGCCCGCGCGTTGCGCCGCGTAAACTGTGACCTGACTTGGAATGAT
>QHOZ01000114.1 GCA_003219495.1 Verrucomicrobiota bacterium
GGATGGCGCGTGGGTTGAGTATGAATTAGGACCGACCACAATCGGTGTTGGTTGTCATCCTGCGTGGAAACCGTCGCGTGATGGAACAACGGTCGCGTTTGAAGTTCAAAATATCGACGATGCGATCAAGAAATTGAAAGAGCGCGGTGTCACGTTCGATATGGATAAAAACGAAACGCCAGTTTGTTTCATGGCGCAGTTACGCGACCCGGATGGAAACAAAATCGTGATCCACCAGCGCAAAAAGAAATAACGATGTCGATCTTGGTTGGCAAAGAAACGCGTTTGGTCGTGCAAGGAATCACCGGAAGCGCCGGTGCATTTCACGCGCGGCAATGCATGGAATACGGAACGAACGTTGTCGCCGGCGTCACGCCCGGCAAGGGCGGGCAGAAATTCGACGACAAAGTTCCGGTGTTCGACACGGTGTGGGAAGCGAAACAGAAAACGAACTGCAACGTCTCGGTGATTTTCGTGCCGGCGCCGTTCGCGGCGGATTCAATTCTCGAAGCGGTCGATGCCGATCTCGATCTCGTCGTTTGCATCACGGAAGGAATTCCGGTGATGGACATGATGCGCGTGAAAGCGCAGATGCGCGGCAAACGCACGCGATTGATCGGTCCGAATTGTCCCGGCATCATCACGCCCGACGCGTGCAAGATCGGCATCATGCCGGGTTACATTCACAAACCGGGAAACGTCGGTGTGATTTCGCGCAGCGGAACCCTCACTTACGAAGCGGTGTGGCAATTAACTTCGCGCGGTTACGGTCAATCGACCTGCATCGGGATCGGCGGCGAACCGATTAATGGTATGTCGCATCTCGATGCGGTGAAATTGTTCAACGATGATGCCGGCACCGAGGCGTTGATCTTGATCGGCGAAATCGGCGGCACCGCGGAAGAAGAAGCGGCGGCGTGGATCAAAGATAACTGCAAGAAACCGGTCGCGGCGTTCATCGCTGGAATGACCGCGCCGGCCGGAAGACGAATGGGTCACGCGGGGGCGATCGTTTCCGGCGGAAAAGGAACAGCTGCTGGAAAAATCGAAGCGATGAAAGCTGCCGGCATCGCCGTCGCCGAAACTCCGGCGACGATTGCCGACACGCTAATTGCGCGGATTAAAAAATAACGCGCCGGCTTTCGGATCAATCGGATTTCCGAGCAGGCTGACCTTTCGCCTCCTGTTCGCGATAAAGCGACGGCGCTCCAGCAACGCGCACGAGTTCATCTATGTACGCACCAAATTCTTTGCTGAACCAATGGCAGCGCGTCTGCCACCACGTTTGGATTCCAGGGTATGCGATAATATCGCGCATCGGCGCTTCGAAGCCGCGCCACACTCGCGGATCCAAGTGACCTTCAAGTTTTTGGTAATACATCTCTTCGAAAATGCGAAACAGATGATCAATGAGAGCGTTGAAGCGCGGCAAATCGCCGCCCTTAATTGAATCGTAATCGGTCACTCCTCGATACCACAGTTCTCCCATCTGCGGATTTCCGGCGAGCCCTTGAAGAAAACCGTTGAAGGCTTCCCCCATCGATCGCATCGACGCGAGCCGCGTCTGGCGCGCGTTGCCGCGCACCTGCAACGCCAGATAGAACACAGAAATGACCACCGCGATTGCGCCGATAATTTGCCCCAGAGCGCTGATTGCTTCCCAGTTCATCATTCGGTCGCCGGGTCGGGCGCATTTAGATTTCCGCAGGGCAAGTGCGCGACTTTCCAGTCCATTCCCATTTGGATGCGCGCGCGGCCGCTTGGATGATCGAAGAAAATAAACTCTTCGAGCGGTGTCGGATCGAGTTTGCGATAAGCGCCGAGCTTTAGCGCGATGCTCGCTTCGCCGTCGGGCTCGCGCGAAGTGTTGATGCCGAATTGATCCGCTTCGCGTTCGGTCGTGCGCACGATTGAATTCAAAACCGGCGTCTTGAGAAACGTGAACGTGACGAAGATCAACATCAGCAGCGGCAATCCCGCGGGATCGTCGATGCCGCGCACTTGCCAGCGACCTCCCCAGCGGCGCAACGCCCAATCGAAAGCGAAGCGTCCAATTCCAAAGCCAAACAGCGCGACGACTCCAAAATAAATTGTGAGCTTCGCGCCATGATTCAAAACGTAATGGCCCATCTCGTGCGCCATGACCGCGCGAATCTCGGCAACGGAGCATTGCTTGAGCAAATTGTCGTTGAGCGCGATCCGCGTTGTGCCGAGAAGTCCGGCGACGTTCGCGCTCACCCGCGTCGTTTGACGCGACGCATCGACCTCGAAAACTTGTTTCACCGGAATTTCATTCGCCTGCGCCATCGCCAGAATCGGATCGCGAATTTTTGGATCGGTCAGCGGCTTGTAAGTGTTGAAAAGCGGCTCAACGAAAACCGGAAAGATGAAATTCCCAATAAACGACAAAACGACGACGACGAGCGTTCCCCACAGCCACCAGCTTCGCGGCGCGCGCCGGAAAACCGCATATAAGATCGACAACGCAATCGTGCCGGCGATGAGACCGACCAAGAGCGCGATCAATTGTTCGGCAAACCATGGTCCAAATGTTTGAGTGGCGAATCCGTACTGATGTTCGCGAAAAAAGAATTGGTACGCGGTGAGGGGAAAACTCAACACCGCGACTATCACGATGTAGACGATGTTGTAGAGAATCACCTGGAGAGATCGCGAGCCGCTCCGGCGTACTGCAAAGTCGCGCAGTCGCGCGGAAATCCTGGAGGCGAGGAGAAAGATCGAGATTGCCGCGCCGACCAGAAAATTCCAGAACAACAACCAATAGCCGCCTTCGAAGTAAGCGTCCGATTTCGCGCGTTGATCGGCCGGGACGGTGTCGAGCAACGCTTTGGTCGCGGCGACCGGATCGAACGACGATGTCGATCCAACGGGTGAAGGCGAAGTTTGCTGCGCGGGAATTGGACTCAAAAACGCCAGCAGAAAAATCAGCGCGAACAAAAGCACCCGCGAAATCATTGCGTCAGACATAATGAAAGCGGCCTTCGAAGAAAAGAAGTCTATTGTCGGACGTAACCAGCGACGCCTCCGGACGGTCTCTTATTACATGAGAACATTCACTCTGTGGCTGATCGCCGCATCATGCGCGCTCGCGAGCGCCTTTGCCGCGCCGGCGCCGATGACGTTCACGATCGACGGCGTGAATCGTGAAGCGCTGATTTATCTTCCCGCGACAACTTCTACATCGAAAGCGCCGGTGATCTTCGCTTTCCATGGTCATGGCGGAAACATGTATTTCTCCGCAAACGGAATGGCGTTTCAAAAATATTGGCCGGAAGCGATCGTCGTTTATCCACAAGGTCTACCGACGCCCGGAATTGTTCTCGATCACGAAGGAAAGAAATCCGGCTGGCAGCGCGAACCCGGTCAGGAACAGGATCGCGATCTGAAATTCGTCGACACGATCCTGAAAACTTTGCGCGAAAAATATTCGATCGACGATTCGCGCATTTACGCGACCGGCTTTTCGAACGGCGGTTTATTCACGTATTTGCTTTTAACGTATCGCGCGAATGTGTTTGCCGCGTTCGCGCCGGGCGGTTCGGCTTTGCTCCCGCAACTTTCGCTAACCACCGCGCGGCCGGTGTTTCATTATGCCGGCCAAAGCGATCGCCTCGCGAAGTTCGAGAAGCAGCAGGCGACGATCGACAAGTTGCGCGCGTTCAACGGCTGCGCGGCGCAAGGTGAATCCTGTGGCGCGCAATGCACGGCTTACAAATCGGCCAAAGGCGCAGACGTCGAGACGTTCATCCATCCGCTGGGACACATTTATCCGCAGCAGGTTACGCCGTTGATCGTGAAGTTTTTCCAGGACCATCCGCGCTCCGGCTAGGCGCTTTCGGCTGGACTAAAAACTTCCGTCGATAAAAAATTGGCGACGGATGAAAGGGCTTGCGTTTTGCGCAGCGATATTGTTTTTGATCGGCGATCTGCGCGGCCAGGCGCAACAAGGGTCGCCGGCAGACGCTGCGTTGTATGGCGCATATCCAACGGACTACAAAGAGATCGTGATGAAATGGCTCAATCAACAATTGCTCGATGCCGCGGACGCGCGCATTGATTGGACAGGCGAGCCGAAACCGGCTGATCTTGGCAAGAACGGTCAGCATCTTTACGGTTACCTCGTCACTTTTGACGTCAACGCCCGCAACCGCTTCGGCGCTTACACCGGAAAACAAAAACACGGCGCGCTGATCAAAGACGGCCAGGTCATCAAAGGTTTAGGAATTGGTTATTAATTATGAAACTCAACTCGCGTTCGAAATCGTCAGGCCAGGGAATCGTCATCGTCATCATTTTGGTGGTGCTCGCAGTCGGTGCTTGGTGGTATCTGCAGACCACGAACAAGACAGCTGAACAAGACGCGCGCCAATTCGGCCGCGAAACGATCAACCAGCTCGTCGTTAGCTACAATAAGGTGTGGCTCGACGAATACCTGAGCCCGCAGGCCAAGATCGCAATGGCTCCATCCGCCCGCGAATATTTGGTCGGACGCTTCCGCCAGTTCGGTGCTCCGCAACAACCGATTCAAATCGAAGAGACAATCAGCTTCGATTCATCCATGGGCGGTCTAATTAAATACGCGCCGAAAGGGATCTTCGTAGCGCATCTGAATTATCCGGGGCAGGGGGCAACGTTGCAGGTCGCAACTTCGCATCCGGAAACGCGTTGGCAGCTTGACGACGTCACCTTTACGCCCGGAACCGCGCCGCATGTCGATCTTTGTGAAGTTGTAGTCGCCGCCGTCTCGGCGGCAATTACAAGGCGAGCAGTCGATCGAGCGAATCGAGGCAAATCTGCGACCACGTCTCGAGCGAGTCGCGACGCGTGAGCAATTCTTCCTTCGTGAGAAACGACAGATTCGTGATCATTGCTTCGCGCTTCTCGACTTTCGGCTCGGCGAGTTTGAACACGTGAACAATACCGAGATGGACCTGGCCCACGTCGTTGCTGTCGTCGTTCAGTAGAGCAACGATGCAATCTTCGAATTTTGTATTGATCGAGATTTCTTCGCCCACTTCTCGTTCGACGCCGACGCGGTAAGCCGCTTCATCCAGCGCGAAGAGCGATTCGTCGCTTTCATTCATGTGCCCGCCGATTCCGATTGAGCCTTTTGCGACCAGCCGTTGCTCGCCCGCTTTTTTTCCGCGGATGTAAAACAGGACGCGA
>QHOZ01000116.1 GCA_003219495.1 Verrucomicrobiota bacterium
CGGCTATACCGAATATCGTGCGCGAACATTTGGATTGGTTCCAGGATTGCGACGCTAGACGGCTACTTCCTGATTCCGTAATCAGCGCTTGCGGGCGCGCGCGCCTTGCGCAGTTTTATTTCTCACAGGGAAAAACAATGAAGGCATTTATTTTGAGTTGTGTTCTGACCATCGCATTCGTCGCGACCGGCTTTGGAAAAATCGGCGATGACGAAAAGCAGATCGAGTCTGTCTACGGAAAACCGGCGTAAGTGTTAGAAGAAAAGGGCGATGTGCGCAAAGTTGGCTACACGATCGGCGTAATGGCAGTCGTGATTGATTTTGTGGGAGGAATCAGCCGGCGCGAAGGATTTGCGAAAGCAGACACCTCAGCGCTGAAGGAAAACGAGATTCAACAGATTCTGGACATCAGCGCGGCGCCGAACACGACCTGGAAAGAAGACCCGGCCGTGCAGGGCGACAAAAAATGGAAGCGTTCTGATGGGCAGGTGGAAGCGTTTTTTCCGGCCCGGCAAACCTATCTCGTCGTGCAAGACGTCCGTTGGGTACCGACGGAATAATTCGAAAGTTACTCGAGGCGCTGGAGCGAAGAGATTCCATAGTTTTCCTGAAGCGATGGCGCTTCGTCCGCAACCGTTTTCGCGTCGAGCTCGATCTGTTTCGGATCTTCTACCGTCTCGATCTTGATGAAGCCGCCTTCGACCGGTTCCTTGGCGGCCTCGGCGACATCCTTCAATGATTTAATCTCTTTGCCGTTCACTTTCATGACGGTGAGATAGGAGAATTCGTCGTAGCCGATCGTGTTATTGGACGGAAGGATCTGGCTCAAGATCACGATGCGCCGCTCTTCGCCGGTGAAGAGTTCGGACTGGAAGCGATCGAGATAAACGAAACGCTGTGGCGCTTCGCGCTGCCAGTTCGGTCCCCATTCCTTGAGATATTGGCGCGATAGTTCCTGAAAAATGAGGCCGCCAAGCACCAGATATTTCGGCGCTTCATCCAGCGCATAGGGCGGGCTTACGTAATCTTTCGCGTCGCGATGCTCGAGCGTGACTTTCAATTCCATCGGTTTGCCTTCGCGCTGAATTTTAAACGGCAATACGTCGCCGGTGTAGGAATGCGCACTGATCAGATTGGTGAAATCGATTTTGCCGTAGAGTGGATCGACATAGTTTCCGTTTTCGTCGATCTCGTGATTCCCGATCGACTTCACCACGTCTCCCACTTTCATTCCCGCTTTTTGCGCGGGCATGTTCGGCTCGACGCTGGTCACGTAAACGCCGCCGCGCCCGGCTTCGCCCGCAAATTTTCGAAGCTGCGGATCCTTGGTCGGGAAAAATGAAAAACCCACCGCCGGAAATCCGCGGTAATGATCGCTCTCAGCTTCTTTAAGAAAATGCGTGATGATTGGCGCCGGGATGGCGTCGATCAATTGCGAGCGCGGGTCGTAGCGCAGGAGCAAACCGGCGAGCTTGTTGTTTTTCACGAGCGGGATCGTGTAACTGTTTTCGCGGTACTGCATCGGCAAACTAATTCGGTAGGTCAGGAACTGGCCGACATCGACCGGGTAACGCGTCATTTGAATCGTCGTGACCAAACCTTCGGTCGCGACCAAGGCGCCGGTGGGCTCGAGCTGCCACGCGGCAAGCCGATCGCCAACGACGGTATCGCTCGCAATGTCGAGCGGCGCGATTCCATCGAGAAAACTTTTCTCGCTCGGCTCGAGCAGGGCGAGATTCGCTTCGTAATCGATCACCTGCACGTTCGCGGCCGTTTTGTCACCGGACTCCGCGCGTTCGAGCTCAACGTAATTTTGATTCGAGACCAGGTCCGCCGTTACCAACACGCGACCTTTAGATAAAACCGCGCCGAGTGCGCGTTTGGAAACCGGCGCTTTCTTTTGCCACGGCCGAAAATAATCGTGCGGTTGCCCGGTCACGTTCACGCGCACGAGCGAGAGCGGCTTTTGCTTTACATCCTTGTTCGAAGGCGCAGGCGAGCCGGATGGCTTCACTGCGGCATTCGCGGCGAGCGCCAGAACTGCAACACAACTTAAGACGAGCGCGCGCATCACAGTTTCGTTTGGAGATCGGCCGGCTTCGCGCCGGGTTGCTCTTGAAGATTTTGTTCCCGCACGACGTTGTAGCGCGTTTTGATCCGATCGCGCGCCGCTTCAACTTGTTTCGGATCGAGCACCAACGGCGGGCCGTCGCCGATCATGTCGATCACATAACGATCTGCCGGTTCGGCAAGGACCTGGCTCAACTCCTCAAGTGTGTGAATTTTCTTCCCGTTGATTTGATCGACAATCTGTCCGCGATACGGCGTGAGATAAGTGTTGATCGGATCCGGCAAAATATTCGTGAGCACGACCACGTCCGGATGCTCGAGATAAAGTTGATCGGTCACGTAGAAATCGAAGAAGTGTCGCAGACGTAGATCCTGCGGCTGATACGCTTCGAGTAAATCGAGCGAGAGCGGTTGAAAGAGCAGGCCGCCGTAAAGGATGTAACGCGGCCGCACATCGTATCTGTGACTTTGCATCAAATACGGCGGCACGGTGTCGAGTTGCACGCGCGTTTAAATTTTCGCTCGACTACTTCCGGCATCTCGACGTGTTCGCCTTCAAGATCGACATTTCCGTCGCTTGCGATCGGATGATTGTCGATCGAGAGCAAAACGTCGCCCGGTTTCAAAAGCTTCGCGCAAGGTCCGGCGGCGACCACGGTTTCAACGAGCACGCCGCGGCCATCGTCCTTCAATCCGAGATATCGTCGCTGCGCCGGGTTCTGCAATTTCGCGTAGGTCAGGCCGAGATCGACATAGCCGTCGTAACGCCCGTCGTTCACGTCTTTTAGGAAACGATTAATGACCGGTGTGGGAATCATGTAAGCGACGCCCTGCGCAATGTCGCCGCTGTAACCTTGAAACGCGACGCCGATCACTTTCGTGTTTTGCATCACCGGACCGCCGCTGTTGCCGGGATTGATTTGCGCGCTGATTTGAATCGCGAGGTGCTGATCAATCGATGAATGCGTGTAAAGCTGAAAGTCGATGCGCGAAACAATTCCGGTCGTGACCGACATGCGCTCGCCGCCGATCGGATAACCGTAAGCCGAAACGGTCGATTCGAGCTGCGGAATACCGCCAAACTTCACCGGCTGCATATTTTTGAAGAAGTTCGGCGAATCGACCGTGATCAACGCGAGGTCGCAGTCGTGCGCGACGAATAAAACTTTCGCGGGATATTTGTTTGGATCGCCGTCGCGCTCGACCGTGAGATAACGCGAATTGCTAACAACGTGCGCGTTCGTCATGATTCGATTGCCATCAATGACAAACCCGGCGCCGACGCCGCGGCCGAGCATTCCCGCATTCCACGGGGCGCGATAATCCGGCGCGACTTCGGTTGCCGTGATGCGCACTAAACTTTTTTCCACCGGACCGTTCGGTTGCGGCGGAGCCATCGGCACCGGCACAGCGACGACATTTTGTTGCGGCGCTTGCGGTTTGGTTCCAACGCCCGGCGGTCGCGGTTGCTCTGGACCGGGTCCGTTCGGTTGTTGCGGTGGCAATTGTTGCGGCGGCTGTTGAGGGAGCGGGCCGTTTGGCTGTTCCTGCGACGGCTGTTGACCGAACGATGTCGATCCCACAAGCGCGAGGATGATGATGAAACCGCGGAGCCCTTTCATGCCGGAAAGTGTTGAAGATGAAACGATGTGATCGAAAAGCAACCG
>QHOZ01000118.1:0-3194 GCA_003219495.1 Verrucomicrobiota bacterium
CGTTCTTCAGGCCGGCGTAATTTTTGCCGAGCCAAACTTTCGCGCCGACGAAAGCCCACCCCACGAGCACGATTGCTGTAACTAACCGCGCTCGTTTGCTCGCGAAAAAACTCGGGACGTCCGCGGACTCGGTGCTTCGACACAATCTGATCAACAAGCAGCTGGCGATCGCGACCGCGGTGACAATCGCGCAAATCAGGAGAATGATTGGGTAGCTTTTCCAAATCGTCTCGAAAATTGCGCGCCGGTCGTCATAGATCAGACCAAAGATCCAATGATCGAATTGATTGTCGTATTCAGCGAAGTAACCGACGTCAGCCACGAAGACGATCGCGCACGAAATGAGAATCACGAAGATCGACAATCGCCGCACGCGTGCATGCCAAACTCCCAAGGGACGAACAAACCCGATCAGCGTGAGCGCAAGCGACGGCAGCAACGCCCACGTGGCGGCGCAGGTGTCGGACCGGAGTCCGGTTTCGAAACAGCGGCGAAATGCATGCAGGCCCGGCGTTTGATCCAGCTCGCCACGGAAAATCCAGAACAAGACGATTCGAAACGCGACGAACAACAAGACCAACGCGAACCACAGAACCAGATCCGCGATCAATTGCTGAAACGGTCCAGTCGAGTGCGACTGCTCGTTTGTTATTCTCTCGGAACTCAAGCGCGAATCTATCGATCTGCGCTAATCCTTCGGCACGCCCATGTCCATGATGATTTTCCAGGAACCATCGGACTGGCGTTTCCAAATCGTGACGTAACGACCGGCTTCCGTTACCGGCTTACCTTTCTCTTGAAATTGATAACTGTATTTTCCGGTCTCTAAAGCCGTCTCGCCGTCTAACCAAAGATCGACGGTCGTTACGGTCGCTTTCGCGCCTTTGCCGGTACTTTCCAAGACCGGCTTCATATGCTCGAGAATCTCTTTCGGTCCTTTGAAGAATTTCCCACCGCGTCCCAACAGAACGCCGTCGTTCGCAAACAATGAAGCAATGAGTGACGCATCCGCTTTGTCCCAGGCATCGATCCACTGCGCGTTGCCTTTGTCGATTGCTTTGCGCGCCTCAGCGATCGCAGTTTCATTTTTGTTCTCCTGCGCAACTGCGGCCGACAGGGCTGCAATTGCGACGATTAATAACGCGGCGATCCGTTTCATAGTTTTCTAATTCGATTTACGGCAGCGCGCGAAGTTCGACGTCGCGGAAATTTAATTGTAGCGTATCGCGCGCAATACCCAGGAACGTGTCAGGCTCGTCCGTCAACGCGAGATGCAGCTTGCCATTGTTCAACGGCGGCGCGCGCAGCGATTGTTGATCCAGCATTTCTTCCACGGCGCGGGCGCAATTGTGAGCCGAGTCGACGATCATCAGCTGGCGTTTGAGCACGCGCGAGATCGCGTGCGTGAGCAACGGATAGTGCGTGCAACCGAGCACGAGAGTGTCGATTTCGTCCACCAGCAGCGGATTCAGATAGCGAAGAATCATTCGGTCCGTCACTTCATCCTTGAGCAGTCCTTCTTCAATCAACGGCACGAGCAACGGGCACGCCTGGCTGCTCACTTGCACGTTGGCATCGATCGCGCGCAGCGCTTTCTCGTACGCGCCACTGCGAATGGTCGCGCGCGTTCCGATCACTCCGATTTTTCGATTTCGAGTCGCTTCCAACGCCGCTCTTGCGCCGGGTTCGATCACTCCAATGACCGGCACCGGAAATTTTCTCGTTAACGTCGGCAGCGCGACCGACGAAACGGTGTTGCACGCGACGACCAGCGCTTTCGCGTCTTGTTTTATCAAGATGTCCGCCAGCTCGAGCGCATAACGCTGCACGGTTTCCGGACTTTTCGGGCCGTAGGGCACCCGCGCGGTATCCCCGAGATAGGAAATGCTTTCATTCGGCAACAGATCGCGGAGCGCCTTGACCACCGTCAATCCGCCAATGCCGGAATCGAAAACGCCAATGGGTCGCTCGTCGCTCATGCAGCGCGAAGAATCAGCGCGCTGGAGGGGCGCTGCAAGTCTCTTCTCGTAGGACGATTGTCCCACTCATGCGCTTGAGTTTGCAAAGCGGCTCTGGCTTCGGATGATTGACCGGAGAAATGGCGGAGCTTCCCAAAACCTACGATCCGAAAACGGTTGAGCCGAAATGGTATCAACGCTGGATCGACAATCACGATTTCGAAGCGGACACGAATTCGAAGAAGAAGCCGTTCTCGATCGTGATGCCGCCGCCGAACATCACCGGCGTTCTCACCCTCGGTCACGTTTTGAACAATTCGATCCAGGACATTCTCGCTCGTCGCGCGCGAATGCAGGGATTCGAAGTCCTGTGGCTGCCCGGAATGGATCATGCCGGAATTGGAACGCAGACCGCGGTCGAACGTTGGCTGAAGAAAAACGAAGGCATCGGCCGCCGTGATCTCGGCCGCGAAAAATTTCTTCAGCGCGTCCTCGAATGGCAGGACAAACACGGCGGCATCATTATTAAACAACTGAAACGTCTCGGTTGTTCGTGCGATTGGTCGCGGCAGCGCTACACGATGGACGAATCTTACGCGCGCGCCGTCGCCGAGGTCTTTGTCGATCTCTACAAGAAGGATCTGATTTATCGCGGGCGACGAATGATCAATTGGGACCCGGCAGCACAGACCGCGCTCTCAGACGAGGAAGTCATCAATAAACCGCAGCGCGGAAATCTGTATTACGTTCGCTACGAGATCGCCGATCAACCCGGAAAATTTCTAGAAGTCGCAACCACGCGTCCGGAAACGATCATGGCCCACACCGGCGTCGCGGTACATCCGAAAGACCAACGATATGTCGATCTTGTCGGCAAAGAAGTTTGGCGGCCGATCCCGCGCGAGAAAATTCCGGTCGTCGCGGATGATGCGATCGATCCTGAATTCGGGACCGGCGTTCTAAAAGTCACCGCCGCGCATGACAAAGTCGATTTCGATATCGCCCAACGGCACAAGTTGCCGGTGATCGATGTTCTCACGCCGGATGGAAAGATAAATTGTCCTGCGGTTCCCGAGTTGCACGGGCTCGATCGTTTCGAAGCGCGAAAAAAGGCCGGCGAATTATTGGAGGCGAGGGGACTGCTCGCGAAAGCGGAGCCTTACGAAAATAATGTCGGCTTCAGCGATCGCAGCGGTGTGCCGATCGAGCCGCGCCTCAGCGAGCAATGGTTTTTGA
>QHOZ01000118.1:3229-5793 GCA_003219495.1 Verrucomicrobiota bacterium
ATCCAAAAACGAAAGAAGCGCTCGCGGTGGTGAAGCGACATCTCGTTCGTTTCTGGCCGAAACATTGGGAAAAAGTTTACGAGCAATGGATCAAAAACATTCAGGACTGGTGCATTAGCCGTCAGGTCTGGTGGGGACATCGCATCCCGGCGTGGTATCGATCGAAACCGGAAAGCGGAAACCGGAAAACGGAAAGCAAAGAGATCTACGTCGGACTTGAGCCGCCGAAGGATCCGGAGAATTGGATTCAGGACGACGATACGCTCGACACCTGGTTTTCGTCGTGGCTGTGGGCATATGAAACGATGGATGAGAAGACGCGGAAGAAATTTTATCCGACGAGCGCGCTCGTGACCGGGCCGGATATTATTTTCTTCTGGGTCGCGCGAATGATTTTCGCCGGGCTCGAATTCAAACCTGGCAAATCGAAAAAGACAGAAGACAACATTCCGTTCCACGATGTTTTTTTTACCAGCATCATTCGCGACAAGCAGGCCGGAAAATGTCGAAGTCGCTCGGCAATTCGCCCGATCCGCTCGATTTGATCGACAAATACGGTGCGGACGGGCTGCGGTTCGGTTTGCTGCGGATTGCGCCGAGTGGTCAGGACATTCGGTTCGACGAAAAGCAAATCGAAGAAGGCCGCAATTTCGCGACGAAGCTTTGGAACGTCGCTCGCTTCCGCCAAATGCACGGCCCGAGCTCGGCGGAGCCAAAGCTCGAGAATTTATCGATCTACGCGATCGAACTTCTCGCGCGGTTGGACGAAACAATCGACGCGATTGAAAAGGGCTATCGCGAATACGAGTTCAACACAATCGCGCAACGGCTCTACGATTTTATTTGGAGCGATTACTGCGATTGGTTCGTCGAAGCGGCGAAAACCGAAATCTTCAGCGAAGACGAATCGAGAAAGAACTCCGCGCTCGCGGTGATGGATTATGTGTTGTCCGCGATCGTGCGCCTGCTGCATCCGTTCATGCCGCACATCACCGAAGAACTTTGGTCGCTGCTTGGTTTTGGCGAGGGCTCGATCCAGTTCGCGGCGTTGCCGAAGCAGTTTGCTCTGAAAGATGTCGATCTTAAGAAGCGCAAACTTGTGGCCGCGATTTATGAAACGGTCCAGGCCGGTCGCAATTTGCGCGCGCAGGCGAAGATTGCTTCGAATCAGAAAGCGAAGTTCGCGTTGCGTTCGAAACAGGGTGAGCTGGGAGACGAGCAGGAGACAATCGCGCGATTGCTAAACGCCTCGGATCTCATCCTCGACGAGAAATTTCAATCCGGCGCGGGAACGCCGATCGCCACCACCGCGCTCGGCGAGATTCTCCTCATCGTCGATGTCGATCTTTCGTCGGAGCGCGAACGTCTCGACAAAGAGATCGCGAAAGTGGAAGCCGATTTGCGGATTGTGGAATCAAAACTCGGCAATAAATCGTTCGTCGACCGCGCGCCGCGCGACGTCGTCGAGTTGAATCGCAGCCGGCAGAAGAATTACAACGAGCAGTTGGCAAAGTTGAAGGAAGCGAGAGACAAGCTCGGCTAGTGCGGGTTTAATTAATTGAGGCGTCTGTCGCAGTTCTGGCGCTCTCTCGCGGCGAGCAAATTAGCGCGCTCTGGATTGTGACCGCAGGATTTTGCGCGGCAGCGATCAGCTACCGGTTTTATAGCAAGTGGATCGCGACGAAGATCCTCGTGCTCAATGACGAGCGCGCGACGCCTGCATTGGTCAGAAATGACGGGAAAGATTTCGTGCCGACGAATCGTTGGATGGTGTTCAGTCATCATTTCGCAGCGATCGCGGGTCCAGGGCCGCTCGTTGGCCCGGTCCTCGCAGCGCAATTTGGATTTTTGCCGGGGACGCTTTGGATTTTGATCGGCGCAACACTTGGCGGCGCGGTGCACGACATGATCGTTCTTTTCGCGTCGGTACGGCGCGGTGGAAAAACGCTCGGCCAAATGGTGAAAGAAGAAATTGGCGGCGGCGTTGGCGTGCTCGCGCTGATCAGCGTCCTCGCGATCATGATCATTCTGCTCGCAGTGCTCGCGCTCGTGGTCGTGCAAGCGCTCGCGCATAGTCCGTGGGGCGTATTTACGATCGCGATGACCATTCCCACCGCGTTGATCATGGGCTTTGGTCTGCGCAGCGGGAAATTCAATGTGACGCTTGTAACGATCATCGGTCTAATCGGTTTGGGACTCGGAGTCTGGGGCGGACAATTTCTTGCGAGTTATCCAACGATCGAAGCCTGGTTTCGTCATGACGCGACTTGGATCGCATGGGCGATCATGATTTACGGATTGGCCGCGTCGATCCTTCCGGTCTGGATGCTACTCACGCCGCGCGATTACCTGAGCACGTTTTTGAAACTCGGAACGGTCGCTGCGCTTGCGATCGCAGTGATTCTGATTCATCCGACTCTGCAAATGCCCGCGCTCACAAAATTCATCGACGGCAGCGGATTGGTTTTCGCGGGTCCGGTGTTTCCGTTTGTTTGCATTACGATCGCCTGCGGCGCGGTGTCGGGATTTCATTCGCTGATCGCTTCCGGCACGACGCCAAAGAT
>QHOZ01000117.1 GCA_003219495.1 Verrucomicrobiota bacterium
CGCGAATTGCGCTTTGATCAGCGCTGAATCTTTCGACGTGCTCGTCGGATCGTAACCACCGGTCATGTTCACTTCGATGTCGCTGAAGCCGCGTTTCGCGAGGTGCGCTTTCAACGCTGGGAGCGCGTCGGCCGCTTTCATGTCGGGGACGAGGCGCATGTCGATCTTCGCCACCGCGCGATGCGGCAGAATCGTTTTCCCGCCGGGACCGGTGTAACCGCCAACCAAACCTTCAATGTTCACCGTCGGTTGCGATTCGAGCCGCTCGTTCGCCTGCTCCCACGGCAAATCGTCGATCCAATGTTGCGTGCTGAATTGTTTCTTCGCGTTCGCTTCACTCCGAACTTTTGAAGCGTTCGCGATCATCGCCTTCTCTTCCGCGCTGATCGGCCGCGGTTGCGGATAATTGTCGATCTTGATCGTGTTTCCGTCTTCGCTCACGAGCGTGTTCAACGCGTGCACCAACCGCCACGCCGGGCTGTCGATCATCGCTTTGAGCGACGAGTGAATGTCTTTCGCCGGACCGCGTCCCCATTTCGCGCCGTCGGAAACCAGTTCGAGCTCGATCACGCCTTTCGATCCGAGATTAACCGTGACCACGCCGTCCAAATCTTGCGCTGCTGACGGCATGAACACGCCGACGCATTTCTTCAACGCTTCTTGAACCTCCGGCCGATGCGCGAGTTGTTTGATGTGCGGGGAGCCGATCTCCTCTTCGCCTTCCGCGACCATCACCAGATTCACCGGCATTTTTTTGTTCGCGCCGCGAATCGCGTGCAGAGCGGCGAGGAACGCAGCCTCCGGCCCTTTTTGATTCACCGCGCCACGACCGACGATTGCTTTTCCAAGCGGCGCCTTATCGACAATCTGCGCGTCCGTCGGCGACGAACTCCATTCCGCCGGATCGAATTGCTTCACGTCGTACATGAAATAAAGGCCGACCGTTTTCGCGGCACCCGCATCGAGGGTTGCGAAGACGCCCGGCTTGCCATCGGTGTTGATCACGTCTGCTTTTTGAAATCCGGCGTCGCGCGCCAGCTTCGCCATATATTCCGCGCCTTCGGGATAACCGCGGTTCTCCGCCGCGATCGAAACCTGCGCGATCCAATCGTGTAATCGTTGCACTGCTTCATCATGCCGCTTCGTGATTTCGGCTTTGATGTCGGCGTGATCGTCAGCTGCGAAGCAATACGCAGTGGCGATTGCGAATGCGGTTAGAGACGCGAAGAGTTTTGTTTTCATAGTGCGAGGGTTTCTTGTTTGGGAGATGACGCCGTTGTGGTCAAGTCGCTAAATTTTTTCACGAGCTCGTCAAGCTTGCGCACGTAGTAATCGACGTTCTCATCGCGGTTAGCGGGGTCGAAGTCGCTGGCGAGCCGGGCCGCTTCGTAAGCAGCCACCTTTTTGGGCGTACTCTTAATATAGTACGAAACCTGGTCGCCCGGCTTATAGGGGCGACCGCTGGCCAGGGCGAGCTCATAGGCCGCCGCCCGGTTTCGCGCGGAGCCCGCGATCTTCGCCCGGTATTTCTCGAGCGAATCCTGAAGCGTGTCGGTCTTCATCAACATGTCGATCTTCCATTCGCGGTTACGGATTTTCTTCTCGAAATCCTCGCGCAGTCCGGCAATCGCTTCCGGTTTGCCCTCCATGATCAGCTTGATCATCTCCTCGAGGAACACGCGCTGAAATTTTTCGAGCCCGCGTGATTTCAACGCGCCGCCTTTTATAATCACGTCGCCGCCTTTCGTGAGCAGCGCGTAATTTTTCGCTTTGTAGCTGAACATCGCCTCGAACTGCTCGTCGATCTCGACTTCGATTCCTTTCGGCAATTCCTTGGCCAAACCTCTTTGTAATTCGTCGATGTCGATCTTTTCCGGCGGCACGAAATAAATTCCGTCGGTATCAACCTCAATAACCTTCGCGCCTTGCGCGTTGAGCCAGTCGATCATCTTCTTGAGCAAATCGCGGCCGATCTGCGTGACGCGCGCGGCCGCGTCGAAGTCGGCGAAATGTCCCTGCGCGAATCCGAGATAGCCGTAAAAGCTATTGATCAAAATCTTGAACGTGTTTTGGAACGCTTCGAGTTGGCGCTGCTCGGCCGGATCTTTCGCGGCGCGCATCTTCGCTTTCGCTTCGAGCCGAAACGTGCGGAGATCAGTCAGTAAATGGCGAAAGATCGACAATCGATCGCTCACCGGAAAGCAATCGAACTGGAGCATGATGGACGGATAGAGGGAGGCGACGTCGCAATGCCAGACGTTGCGCGCGACGCCGGTGAAAAAGATGTCGGTGTAGCCGCCTTCGAAGGTTTGTGGAATCGGCAGCTCGGGAATGGAGTGCCGTTGGCGAAGATATTCGCGCAGGAACAATCCGTTGATCCGCGTTGCGTTGCCGCGAACAATCACGTCCTGGTAGTTGTAGGGAAAAATTTGCGCCTGAACAAAATAGCTCGGGCTGAGCATATCCGACATTGCGCGCGTCTCGCGAACGCCACAGAGCGCGCGCTTCCGAAATCGCTCCTCGTTTTTCGCATGCGCGCGTTCGAGTTCCTTGCCGGAGAGCGCAGAGATCTCCTCGCTCTCGCACAAACCAAAATGTCGCGCCACGTCCGCGCGCTCGAATCCGCTCAGCGTCCGCAGTCCGACGTCGTAAAATTGCGCGAGCAGAAAAGTATCGACGAAATGCCGGCCATCGATCGCGAACTTGGGATAATCGATCGTCTTCTCGGCGATTTGCAGACGCGATGGGCGCGAGCGCAAAAAGCCGCCGCTCCGGCCCCAGTCGAGCTTGGTCTTCAGTTTCTTCGCGCGCGCAACGAGCAACGATAGATGCACGCGAAATAAATCGTGTCCTTCAACCACATCCGGGTCGCGTTCCTTGATTAGCGCGGTCAATCGTCTGATCGCGTCGCGCTCGGAGTCCTCCGCTTTCTTTGGATCGATAACGAGCAGTTCCTCCCAACCGCTGTTGTCGGAAAGCGCAATGCTCATGATGTGCTCGTCATTCGCGAGCAGCTCGAGCTGCATTCGTTTCAATTCTTCGAACGGCAGATCTTTGAAAAGGGTGCGACCGGTCGCGGTCAGGTAATGCTGGACCGGATCGGTGAACGCGAAATAATCGCGGCCCGCATTATTCAAACCGTTGCGCAATGCGATCAGCTCCTTCCAACTGTCCACCGTAATCATCCACCCGAACTTCAGATCGCCTTTGAGCTTTTCGGCTTCGATTCCAAGATCGACAACGTCTGAATCCGCCCAGACGAACGGATGAAACGGCTCCACGTCGGTGGTGGTCGATCCATCCTTTTCCCGGCGATGCACTTTAACCGTGCCGGTTTCGCCGAGCTCAATCGCGACAATGCGCGGCGTCGGATCGGCGCCAAATAGGATCGTGTTCTTCTCAAATTCCATGAGACATCACAACTTTTCTGTCATTCCGAGGGAAATGCCAATCCGGCTCGGACCGAGGAATCTCTCGACTCCGCTGGACATGACAATAGATTTGCGGACATGAAGCTTTGCGCGGCCATAATCGTTTTTTTGATAGCTCTCGTTCCAGCGTTTGGTCAGGAGAAGACGCCGGAAAAAATCGCTACGGGGGAGCTGCCGTCGTTGCTTTCCATTTACAAAGATCTCCACGCGCATCCGGAATTGTCGACGCGCGAGGAGAAGAGTTCTGCGGTGGTGGCGAAGGAATTGCGTG
This sequence comes from Verrucomicrobiota bacterium, assembly GCA_003219495.1. The sequence goes on from QHOZ01000117.1 coordinate 3,703, forward strand.
CCGCCGGCTGCGAGGTCACCGAAAATTTCGGCAAGTACGATAATCCGAACCTGAAATGTTACGGCGTGATCGGGGTCATGAAGAACGGCGCCGGCCCAACCGTGCTCGTTCGCACAGACCTCGACGCGTTACCAGTGGAGGCATTCATCGGCACCGCCCGCGCGTTGCAACAAATGAAGGACGAATGGTCGGGCACGATCATTTTTGTGGGACAACCCGCTGAGGAAGCGGTCGGCGGCGCACGCGCGTTGCTCAAGGCCGGGCTCTACAGTCGATTTGCCAAACCTGATTTCGCCCTCGGATTTCACGACAAAGCTGACTTGCAGACCGGGCATATTGGAGTCACGCCGGGCTACACCTACGCGAACGTCGATTCAGTAGATGTAACGGTACGCGGAATCGGCGGACACGGCGCTTATCCGCATAAAACGAAGGACCCGATCGTGCTCGCCGCGGAAATGATTAATACCTGGCAAACGATTGCGAGCCGCGAAAATAATCCGCTCGATCCAATCGTCGTCACGGTTGGATCGATTCATGGCGGGACGAAACACAACATCATCCCGGATGAAGTGAAGATGCAATTGACGGTGCGCACGTATAAGGCCGAGGTGCGCGATCGGGTGCTGAAAGCGATCGACGACATCGCAAAAGGAATTGCCAGCGCCGCTGGAGTGCCGGCGGACCGCGCGCCAATCGTCAATGTCTTGAAGGATCAACTCACCCCCGCCACTTACAACAATCCCGAGTTAACGAAGCGGCTGGTGGAAGTTTGGAAGAAAAACATCGGCGCCGAGAACGTCGACATTGTCGATCCAACGATGGGGGGCGAAGATTTTTCGGAATACAGTTTGCCGGATCATTCCATCCCGGCGGTCGATTTTCATCTCGGCGCAGTCGATCCCGAAAAGATCGCGCAGTTCAAAAAAGAGGGAAAAGAGCTGCCGAGTTTGCACTCGAGCAAGTTCGCGCCGGTGCCCGAGCCCACAATCAAGATCGGCATCATCGGGATGACGAGCGCGGTGCTCGAATTGCTGAAGAAGTAACCGAGATCCCTCGACTGCGCTGCGCTGCGCTCGGGATGAAGTAAAATAGGCGCGCGTCTATTTTACTTCACCTTGACGTTCTTGCGGAGGAACGTCGGAACATCGAGGTCCTCGCCTGCGACGATCGTCGGCTCGCTTTTTTCAAAACGGCCGCGCGTCACCGGCTCGAACTGCATCATCTCTTGCTTCGCCTGAACTTTTTCTTTTTTCGTCGGCTTCGCTTGGGCCTGTTCCTCAACGACCGGTTTTTTCTTTGGCGGAATTAACCGCGGCGCGGGTTTTTTCATTGGCGGAGCCGGCGGCGGCGCCGCTTGAGTGGGCTCTGGTTGTGCAAACGGAATCAGATCATTGGCTGTGGGTTCTTCCGTCGCTGGAATCTCCGGCTCCGGTACGATGTCGATCTTTGCGGCTGGTGCCGGCGCGGGCGGCGGTTCTTCGACCTGTTCCAAAATCGCCGGTGGCGGCGCGAGGAACGGTTCCGGGATTGGGGGCGCGGTTTGCGAAGGGATTGAATCTTCGGCGGCCAACGAGCTGATGATCGTTACGCTCAATCGATTTCCCATTTTGCCGTCAACCGCGGTTCCAAAAACAATTTGGGTGTGATCGCGCACGTGTTTTCCGAGCTCGCGCATCAAGATTTCCACTTCCGACAAAGTCATCCCCGGTCCGCCGGCGACCTGAACTAAAATATGCGAGGCGTCCGAAAGCATTCGGCCTTTGTCCATCAACGGATTTTTCAGCGCCTGCGTCAGCGCGTCGTGGGCGCGATTGTCCGATTCCGATTCGCCGAATCCAAACAGGCATCGCCCATTCTGGCTGCGCAACGCGGCAAACAAATCGTCGAAGCCAATGCGAATCAGTCCCGGGCGCTGAATCAAATTCACGATCGAGCGCACGCTTTGGCTGATTGTCATGTCCGCGACGCCGAACGCTTGATGAATTCCCGCTTTGGGCGCGACCATGTCGCCCATGCGATCGTTCTCGAAACAAATCACAGCGTTCGCGACTTCGTTTAATCGCGCGAGCGCGTCCTGCGCTTGCGCCAAGCGACGTTTTCCTTCGAACGTGAATGGCAATGTCGCGAATGCGATCACGAGCGAACCGGCTTCGCGCGCGAGCTGCGCGACAACTGGCGCCGCGCCGGAACCGGTTCCTCCGCCAAGTCCTGCGCAGACAAAAATCATCCGCGCGCCGGCCATCGCCTGCCGAATTTCCTCGGCCGATTCAATCGCTGCTTGATAACCCAGGTCGGGATCGCCGCCGGTTCCGAGTCCGCGCGTCGCGTTTCGACCGAGCTGGACCTTTCGCGCCGCGACCGAGCTGGCGAGCGCTTGCACGTCGGTATTGATCGCAATGAGATCGTTTTTGTCCATGCCGTCGAGCAAAACGCGATCAAGCACGTTGGAGCCGGCGCTGCCGACGCCCACGACTTTGATCGGGATTGGTTCGTGTGGCCGTTCGGGCAAGCTGTAATTTTTGCTGAGTTGGATCATGTCGATCTTTCTGTTGTCACCGCATTCCGGGGAAGAACCTGCTAAAAATTCGGCTGATGCCGCGGCGTGGCCGATCGATCTGCACGGCCTGCGCGTACTTGAGCAATCCAATCGCGGTGGAGAATTGCGGATTCTCCGCCGCTGAGGTCAGGCCGGACAGCGTCTGCGCGTGCGTCACGTGCGCCGGCATTTCGAAGATTTCGCCGGCCAAATGATCGATGCCGTTGAGCAAACTGCATCCGCCGGTGATGAACACGCCCGCGCCGACGTAGTTGATGAACGGTTCTTCGTCGATCGTGCGCTTGAGCAGCTCAAAAATCTCCCGCAATCGCAGATGAATGATCGTGTTCAGCGTTTCACGCTCGATTTCTTTGCCGGCGAAACCGGAATCGTCTTTGAGCAAAATTGTTTCGCCGGGGAGACAATTGCCAAGCACGCAGCTGCCTTCTTCCACTTTCAATTTTTCAGCGCGCGCGATCGGGATTCGCAATCCCATCGAAATATCATTTGTGATGTGATCCCCGCCGACCGCGAGACAACCGCTTTGTTTCACCGCGCCGTCGACGTACAAAATGTAATCGGTCGAGCCGCCACCGATATCGACGACGAGCGCGCCAAGATTTTTCTGATGCTGGGTCAATACGACTTGCGCGGAAGCGAGCGCGCCGAAGACGACGTCTTCTACTTCGAGCGGCAGCTCCTTGACGCAGCGGATCGTGTTTTGAATCCGCGTCCGCACGCCGTGGATGATGTGGAAGTCGGCTTCGAGTTTTTCGCCGAGCATGCCGACCGGATTCAAAACGCCTTCCTGACCGTCGACGTGATAATGTTGAATGATCGAGTGCAGAAACGCGTTCGGCGCGGGAATGCTCACTTCGCGCGCGTAACGTCTTCAACGTCCTGATCGTCGATCTCATCGCGATCTTCCGGCAACATCACACAGCCGCGATTGTTGAAACTCTGAATGTGACCGCCCGCGACCGCGACGAACACGCTTCGGATCATCACGTCGCTTTTCTGCTCCGCATCGACCACCGCTTCGTGCACGCATTTCATGGCCGTCTCAAAATCGACAATCTCGCCTTTGCGCACGCCGCGACTCGGGGCCTGCCCGACTCCGAGAATTTTCAAAGTTCCATCGGGACGCGTTTCGCCAACGACGACGCAAATTTTCGAAGTCCCGATTTCCAAACCGACGATCAAATCTCCATTGGCCATGCTTTTAGTTTTTCTTGAAAGGTTGCAGAAATCCGCGCTTCGCCGGGGTCGCTGAGGGAATTGGAGTCGGCGGCGGCGGAGTAGCGGAATGCGCGACGTGCGGCGTCGATTTCGGCCGCGGCTTGGCGGCCGCTGGTTTCGGCGTTGGGTTCACCGGGAGCGCTTTCATTACGCGCGGCGACTCTTGCGGATCAATCGTGTCGTTGATCCGTCGTCGGAATAAATCAGGAACTGCTCAAGTCGTTGCAACTGCGCGTCGAGATTATCGAAGCCGAAAGTGACTTTGCTGTGGTTCTTGTCGGTCACGATCAGGCAGTAGCCTTTCGAAATGTCGATCTCGCGAATTTGAAATCGCGTTTGCATGAAGCTGCGCGTGCTCTGTCGCAACAATTCCAGCGCGGCTTTCGCTTCCGGCGATTCGGCAGTCTTGCCGGCTTCGAGAGATTCGCCGCCGCAGCCCACAATCAACGGCAGTCCCAAATATTCCGGCAACAGCTTCTTCTCCTTCATCAACACGCCGCGCGCATCCACCAGAAACGCGGCGTCGGACGCAAACGGATCCGCGATTTGCTTTTCACTCGTGATCCACGCGATCGGCTTTCGTTCGACAATGCGGATGTCGATCTCGGATGGAAGCTTTCGGAGAACTTCCACTTCATCGACCTGCGGCAAATCCTGCAAATGCTCGTGCACGCGCGCGAGATTCACGCGGAAAATATTTTCGCCTTCGCGAAGTTCCGCGACGCTGAGAATTTGTTCGCGCTGGAGCGTTCCATCCGTCTGCACTTCGATGCGGGTGAGCTTGTAATCCGCGTTGTCGAGGAAGAAACGTTTCGCAGCGACGCGCCCGCCGACATAGATCGCGGTGACCAGCGCAATGAGAAGCGCGAATTTGGACAAGAAAACCAACGCCCGGCGGTTGCGATGTTGGACCGCTTTGCGCGAGCGGACTTTGACATCGAGGAGATGCTGCTGCTTGCGCTGACGAAAAGTCGAGAGACGGCGATTGCGCACGCGAGGTCGTTGCTGTCGCCTCATCGTCCGCCGCGCTCCTCTCTTGCGCGGGAGAGTTCGATGATGCGGAGGCAAAGGTCGGGATAGGAAATTCCGGCCGCCGCCGCGCCTTCAGGAAGCAAACTCGCCTCGGTCATTCCGGGAATCGTGTTCACTTCGAGCACGAACGGGTCGTTCTTTTCCGAGAGGAGGACGTCGACGCGGCCATAAACTTTCAAGCCGAGGGCGCGAAAGGCCGCAAGTGCCAGCTCCTGGATTTTCTTTGTCAGCGCATTGTCGATCTTTGCCGGACAGACATGCTCGGCGCTCGCGCCAGCCTGCGGATTCAGGAACGGGTACTTGGTATTGAAGTCGTAAAAACCGCCCTTTGGAATTATTTCGAGAATCGGCAGGGCTTGATCACCGAGGATACCTATCGTCAATTCGCGGCCAGATACAAATTTTTCTATCAATAATTTGTCGTCGTACTTCGCCGCCTCTTTCAATGCCGCCTCGAGCTCGTCTTCGTTCTTCACGATCACGATTCCAACCGTCGATCCCTGTCGCGCCGCTTTGACGACGAGTGGAATCGACATCTTCGGCCGCTCGCCGGCACGAATCATTTCCGATTCCGGCGTCGCAACCTTGTGCGCGACAAATTTTTCTTTCGACAAAATTTTGTCGAACGCGATCTGGCTCGCTTCAACGCCGTCGCCGGTGTAAGCGACGCCGCGATCT
>QHOZ01000121.1 GCA_003219495.1 Verrucomicrobiota bacterium
AAACGCAATCAGGAACGCATCGAGATTTTTACCGGCGCCGAAAAGGCCCGCGAACACCTGCTCGCGAACCAGTCCGAGCAAACGCGAGCAAAGCACTGCCGCGCCAACCACGCCGGTCGCGCGAGTGCTTACCCGTTGAGGCTGCTCAGTCATCGGCGAACAAAGAACAACGTCTGGAAATTTCCGAAAGCAAAAAGTGCGAGCCGGTTTCCTCTGAGCTCCGGCGCCGAGGATTGCGCGCTGAATTCAAAGCTGCTCAATCGTGCAACCACGCGCTTTGAGCATAGCGAGCAAACCGTTAGGCCCGCCGAGATGCGCGTCCCCAACGACAACGAAACAGACCTTGGGATCTCGCATGTAAGCTTCAATGCGCGGAATCCAATTGCGGTTGCGATTGTCCAGCAGGCGCTCCGCCAGTGAAGGAAAATCGTGGAACGCTTCGTGAAACTCGCGCGCCACCGTGTCGGCGTCACCGTTGCGCCATGCTTTCATGATTTGCGCATTCGAAACCCCTTCTGACTGCGGAATGAATTCGAGCAGCAGATACGCTTCGCCCTGCCGATCGCTCAAGCCGGAAAAAACTTCCGCGTGCTCGCGCGCGGTTTCCAAACCGATGATGGGTTTGTGCGCGCCGTGCGCGCGCCCGATCAAATATTGCTCGACGCCGAGCTTGTCGGATCGTCCGTGAACGCTCGGCGCCTCCAACAGCAACGCCAGGAACCACGGCCGGTAACGCGAAAACTTTTCCGGCGGAATTTCGAGCAAACCGAGCAGTCGCTTCAGATACGCGTAAGTGCGCGGGTCGACATGGTTCTTCAAACTATCGCCGCGCGGAAATTCGCCTGCCTTCGCGATACTCTCGCTCGATTGCATGACCGCTTTTTCATCGACCTCCATCGCGATAGTTGCGGAAGCGTCGAGCGCGCGATTGTATTCCTTCGGCAACGGATAGTCGGATTTGCGCAGCGCGTGAATCGACCCGCCAAGGTAAAGGGTGCCGCCGCTCGTGCTTGTTACTTTCCAAACCGAGGCCGCGCTCGCGGGCGTGACCGCACATCCAAGCGCCGTCGCAAATACGATGAGAGCAACACAACCGCAATTCCTCATGGATCATCGCCTCTATCACCGCCGGTACCGCTCAGCAAGGGACAATCGGTTTGCACGGCAGGCAGAATGTGCGAATACAAGCGCACTTATGGTCCGCCCCCCGCTCGTAGTTCTCCTGTTCGCCGTCATTTGCCTCATTCCAATCGCGCCCGCAGCGCGCGCGGAGGATTCTTCGATCGACAAGTTGATCAAGAAACTTCCGGCGCCGGAGAAAGTGGTGCAGGTCGATCCCGCATCGCAAGACCCCCTCGCGAAAAGAACGATGTCCGCGATCAAGTCTTCGAATTATGGAGATGCCTATGCGACGTCGCAGAAACTTGCCGCTCGTTATCCGAAAAGTGCGACCGCGCAGGCTTTGCATGGTCAGCTCGCTCTTGCGATGCGGCATTATCCGCAAGCGTCAAACGCCTTTCAGAAAGCGATCTCGATTGAACCGAACTCCGCTTTTGCTTATGTCGGCCTCGCGTTGAGTGAGGCAGCGCAGAACCACCTTCAAAGTGCGATGTCAGGCTTCCGGCAGGTCACGCGGTTGTATCCGAAAGCGGACGTGGGCTGGATCGGATTGAGCGCATGCGCCGAGCAATTGGGACACAAAGGCGAATGTCTCGATTACGCGCGGCGCGCAACCGCAGTTGCGCCATCTTCATTCGCAGCTTGGGCGCAACGGGCGCGCGCGGAAGGAATTTCCGGAAACCGGCGAGCGGCCGACAGCGCGCTCGCTCGTGCGAACGAGCTCCAGCGGAAGCAAAATAAATCGACGCGCCGGGGCTAGATTCACAAACCCGTCGGGAAATTTAGAAATTCCCACCGCAGCTTGAATTTTTCCGACAAGATCGCGGCCAGCGCTTTCACTCCAAACGTTTCCGTCGCGTAATGGCCTCCGAGTAAAAGATTCACGCCAAGCTCTTCCGCGGCGACCGCAGCCCAATGCGGCGCTTCACCCGTAATGAAGGTGTCGATCTTTTCATCGGCCACGCGATAAATTTCTGAGCCGGCTGCGCCGGTAACGATTCCGATTCGGCGTGCTTGGGTTGGCCCGAAATTAAAACTTTTGACCCGACCGCCAAGCGCTGTCTTTAATTTTCGAATCAAGACCATCCGCGAGACCGATGTTTTCGCTTTAAGTCCAGTCGATTGCCCTTTTTCCTTCAGAAATCGTTTCGTCGATTTCAAACCAAGTGTGGCAGCCAGTTGCGCGTTGTTGCCGACCTTCGAATGCACATCCAGCGGCAGATGCGCGCTGTAGAGCGCGATGTCGTTGTCGAACGCTATCTTCAATTGCCGCCGCCGCGCGCCAGTCACGGATTGCAATCCCGGCCAGAACAATCCGTGATGCACGATCAAAAGATCGACATGTTTCTGCGCGGCCGCGGTCAGAACCCGCGTGGAAATATCCACCGCCGCGCCAATCTTGGTCGCCTTTCCCGAGTTTTCAATTTGCAGGCCGTTCAGCGCATTCGGCCAGTCCTCGATTTCATCGATGCGCAGATAATCGTTTGTGTAATCGACGATTTCCGAAAGTGTCGGCATCAGAGCAATTGTAGCGGTCTTTGTGTTAAAGACCGAACTATTAAATAGGCGCTCGCCGCGGCGAGCGCCTCTACAACGATGTGCTTGACGAAATCACGCACGCTGGTGACGATTCAGTTGCGATTTAATTGCGATGGAATACACCGACGCGCCAGTGCAGGAACACCAACAGGACGCCATCTGGGGCACGATGAAGTGCCCATATTGCGGGACAATGCTGCCCGCGAATGCGACTTCGTGCACCGATTGCGATTGGACGGCCGATCAAACGAAGCCCGCGGAGCCGAAAGCGAGCGACGCAATGGCGATCTTGCTCAGTATGATCCCGGGGCTCGGTCATATTTACAAAGGACATCGCGTCATTGGATTCCTCCTGATGTTCGTCGTCACGCCGATTGCGATTGTATTTGGTTTCGTGGCCGCGTTCGCCTCGGCGGGATTTGGAATTGGGATCCTCGTTTTTTATTGGATCGGCGTGATGATTCACGCATGGGCGGTTGAAGATCGCATCACGCCGACGCCCGACGAAGGCGAACAATATTAAGAAGGTGAGAATTGCGGCATCTCTTCTGTAGGAGACGCTGTTAGCGTCTCGTGGGAAGCTGACAGCTTCCCCTACAGCTCACTCGCCGAGAATCCAAGTCAGGGTTCCGTTCGTTGGATTCACACGCGCCGACGGATATTTCGTATCGCCGGCGATAATTTTCTCGATGAGCTCGGGCTGTTTCCTGGCGTTCACCAGAAAACAAACATGCCGCGCGTGATTGATCAGCGGATACGTGAATGTAATCCGCCAGGTGTTGAACTTCGGGACGAAGTTAGCGACCACACGCTGCTTCATTTCAGCAAGCGCGGCCGTGTCAGGAAATAACGACGCAGTGTGACCATCATCGCCTACCCCAAGCAAAATGAGATCGTGGCGATAAATCTCTTCGCCGCGGCGGCTCGCGAGAAGGTCGACATCATCCTGATATTGCTGCGCGGCAAGGTGCGGTTCGATCTCGCCACGCATCCGCATGATCGATTCTTCCGCAACGTTCGCCGACAAAAGTAAACTTTCTCGCGCCATGCGATAGTTGCTCTGTTCATCATCCGGAGGAACGCAGCGTTCATCTCCAAAGGTGATGAGAATTCGATCCCACGGGAGTTCGCGACCGATGCGCGCAATCTCAGAGTAAACCGGCCGTGGCGTATTTCCGCCGGACAACGCGATTCGAAATTCGTTTCGCGCCGCGAGCGCCTTGCGCGCAAGATCGACAATGAAGTTGGCCGCGTCAGCGACGAAGTTCGTCGTTCGAATCACTTCGCCGGCCATGATTCAAATCGCGCAGTGCGATTGGCCACGCTTTTGCAGATAACGTTGGTGATATTCCTCAGCTCGCCAAAATTTCGGCGCCGGCTCGATTTGAGTGACAACCGGCCGAGCGAGTTTGCCGCTGGTATCGAGCTTCTGTTTGAACGCTTCCGCGGCGGCTTTTTGTTCCGGTGAATGATAAAAAACGACGGACCGATATTGCGTGCCGACATCAGGTCCCTGGCGGTTCAGTGTCATTGGATTGTGGCTCGACCAGAAAACCTCGAGCAAATGATCGTAGCCAATCTGCGAAGGATCGAACTCGACCTGCACGACTTCGGCATGTCCCGTTTCGTCGCTGCAAACATCTTCGTAACTCGGATTGTCCTTATTGCCGCCGGCATATCCGACCGCGGTTGAGGTCACACCCTTGAGATTGCGAAAGGTTTCTTCCACTCCCCAAAAACATCCGGCCCCGAACGTGGCTTTCTCGGTTTGCATTCTGTAAGATGGACGCGCACGCATACGACGCAAGAACCAGGAGTTGACGCTTGCGTTCGGGCACGCTCGCAACAACGATGTCGGTGTTATGAACGGCCCGACTACCGTCGAACAAACGCGCGCGCCTCTTGCCGTTCGCTTGCTGAATAAAACCGGCGCCGCGCTCGAGAAAATCGGGTTTCGCTCGAAGGCGCTCTCGGCTCAGGAATTAATTGAGAAAGCGCAACGCCGGACTCGACTCGACGATTTCGGCGACGGCGATTTCTTCGAACCGCTCTCGCGTTTATTGGAGGCATGCCATCGTGAAGCAGGCCT
>QHOZ01000119.1 GCA_003219495.1 Verrucomicrobiota bacterium
CTTCTTCCTGACCAATGTCCGCGCAAAAGGCAATGATCGTGGCTTTGTAATTTTCTTTCAGCCAACGAAGGATGACCGAAGTGTCGAGTCCGCCCGAATATGCGAGAACGATTTTCATTTTATCGCACTGAGTCCACCAAGGTCACAAAGGTTTGGGATGAATCAAAGAAATTACTTTGTGTCCGTTGTGCTCGTTGTGTGAGGAAGATCAGGAGTTAATCGCCGAAGGAAATATCGACGTCGCGCGCGGTCTGGACCATTTCGCCGTTTGGCGGAACGAGACGTAATCGATTCACCGCGTCGGCGATCGGAACGTGGCGCGCCTGATAATTTTGATAGCTCACCATCGCACCGAAATGTCCTTCGTTCGCGAGTTGGACCGCTTTCACACCGAAACGCGTACCGAGAATACGATCGAGCGTGGTCGGCGGGCCGCCGCGCTGAAAAGGTCCGAGCACGCACGCGCGCGTTTCTTTGCCAGTGCGATCCGCAATTTCACGCGCGACGATGTCTCCGATTCCACCGAGCTTGAATTCGCCCGCCTGCATATCGCGTTTGATTTGCTGACCGTCTCGCGGCCGCGCACCTTCCGCGGCGACAACGAGCGAGCTGAGACGTCCCGCCGCGTCGCGCTTCCTGATCGCGTCCGCGATTTTCTCGTAATCGAACGGGATCTCTGGGATTAAAATGACGTCCGCACCGCCGGCGATTCCGCCGTGGAGCGCGATCCAACCGGCGTGGCGGCCCATCACTTCGACGACCATCACACGCTTGTGACTTGTCGCGGTCGTGTGCAATCGATCGAGCGCGTCCATCACTTCGGCGACGGCGGAATCGAAACCGAACGTCATCGCGGTTGCCTCGAGATCGTTGTCGATCGTTTTCGGAACGCCGATGCAATTGATGCCCGCTTCCTGGAGTTGCAATGCGGTCGCCATCGATCCGTCACCGCCGACGATGATGAGCGCTTTGACGTTGAGCTCGTCCAAAACTTTCTTCGCGCGCGCGATCACTTCCTCAGCTACGACTGCGCGATCGCCGGCGCCGATCTTTGCGATGAAATGACCGCGATTCGACGTTCCAATAATCGTTCCGCCGAGCGCCATGATTCCTTCCGTGCTCTTGCGATCGAGCACGATGTAATCGCCCGGCGGCAACAAACCTTCGAAGCCGTCGCGGAAGCCGATAACGTCCCAGCCAAGTTTTTCGCCGGCGAGAACGACGCCGCGCAAGACTGCGTTAAGGCCGGGGCAATCCCCGCCGCTGGTCAGCACGCCAATCCGCGTCTTCATGAGAAGACACAATCAAAGCACTTTTTTGGGATCGACAAGCCTTCCTCCGGTGGCCCATTGGTCGTAGAGCTGCCAACCTTGAGCAACCAGCTGCCCGCCTTCGGTGAAGCGGCTCGAGCTTCCCAGCAACACGACAATGATGCGGCGTGGAATAACTTGTTCACCTTGAGGACCTCGCACGACTTCCGCATCTCGCGCGGATGAGAGAACAAGACATTCGCCGGCGCGCGCGGTTCGGCCGGTTTTCACGCCGTCAATGGCCTGCGTGCCAAGAAGCTCGTTGGTGTTGCGTAATTTGTAGCGTTGCTCTTTTCCGCCGCGTCGCCAGGAAATCTCGCGCTCCTTTTGCGAGACATAAAAACGAAAGCTCGCTTTGTTCAGCGCATAACGGGTGAGACGCGCAACGTCTTCGGCCGTCGAGTACGGCAACGGTTTTACATTTTGATCGACACCGTGCGGATTCACGAACCGCGTCTTTTCCATCTTCAACTGTTTCGCGAGCGCGTTCATTTGCGTGACAAACGCGTCCATCGGAGCGGATTTCCCGGCTGGCACTGTTCCTTGGATTTGCGAGCCGACGTAATCCCCGAGCGTGTAAGCGGCGACGTTGTCGGATTGCACGAGCGCGGCGTAGAGCAGTTCGCGCAATGCGATTTCATCGCCGGGTCGAAACCCGATATTGTTCTCGACCGTGCCCACAAAAGCCGATGGAGAAATCACCACCATTTGATTGAGATCGCCGCCTTTGTGCTCCGACCAATCCAAGACCACCGATGCGGTCGCAATTTTCGTCAGGCTCCCGATCTGATGTTTGTCCTTCGATTTCACTTCCTGGAGAACCGCGCCGGTTTGAGCATCGACAATAATGGATGCCTGCGCGGCGGAAGCGGAACGAAGCGCGCTGACGAAAAGCGCAACGACAACAAAGAGAAAGCGGCGAGTAGAATTCACGAGCGAAAAAAATTAAGCGGCTGGACGTTAAACGCCGCCGCTTAATTGGCAACCCAGAAACAAATACGTTATTCCGGCAAAGCGATATTGCTGCGCTCGCCGTAACGATACGGATTCGCGCTGAGCGTGATGTAAATCCGCTCCGCTGCGTTCACCATATCGAAGTGTGTCGCACGGCCGAGCCCGCTGGCGCGGATCGTTCCGTGGCGGCCTTGTTCGCGACTGCCACCAGCCATGTCAAATTCGTAAACAACCGTGCCCCGATCGATATCCGTCACGCGGACGTGCAGGACAAGGTGGGATTGACCAGCGCCGAACCAGCCGACGAAAAAGCGGGCGTAAGGATCGCCGCCGTCGATCAGAGTAAAATGACCGGTAACGAGCCAACCGGTGCGCGGAGATTCACTGTCCTTCAAAATTCTCGCCGGAGCGATTTTTTCCAATTGTTCCTTCAAATCGACCGCAAACTCCACCGGAGCCAATGCTTTACGAATCGGCATCTCGCCGTCGCTCAACGCTTCGTCACCTTGGAATACCGCGGTGTCGACACAGAACGGTCTAATATAGATGGCTTTCGGATTGTGGGCCCCCACTCCGCAGTCGGTGATCATGTGGACGCCTTTGGAACCGTAGTCCTTGGCGTCAATCGCAGCGGCCGAGTGACCGCCGGGTGTCGAGACTTGGGTACTGGTCACGTACATGTCTGCGCACGAGCAAAGCAGGATGCTTGAAACGATAGCGATGAGAGATTTCATATGATTTCGTCTTGGCTGTCGGGGCGCGGTTAAGGCGCGACGTAGGCCATTTTCGCGCTTTCTGATGCAACTCCCGTGCCGTTCTACGGAGAAAAACCGCCGGTGGATGCGCCGCCCTCAACGGCGCTCTTCGGCGCGCGCGCCCTGCTAATCAACATTCGAAAAATGAAATAGGTGAGCAGCGCGGAGGGCAACCCAAGGAAAACCGAGCCGATCAATGCCGGCCAGACGATCCGAACCAGGAAATGCCAATTCAGGTAATCGTGCATTACGAAGTGGTGAAACGGTCGCGGCGATGGTGGTCGCTGTAGAATCCAGCAGCCGATTTTGTATTCGAAAAAATAAACCGCCGGCATCGCGAAGAGAAAGATGTCGTGAAGATTGGAAGTGATCGCTGCCGCTACCTTATTAGATCGACAAATCCACGCGAAACCAATCGAGAGCAGCGTTTTCAAAGTGTAAAGCGGCGTGAACCCAAAAAAGATTCCGACCGCGGAACCAAGCGCGATGGAATGCGGCGTATCGGCGATCGTCACCAGCGTCATGTGGTGGTCCGCCAGCCAATTTTTCTTTCGCTTTAGCCACCCCGGCAAACCTGGCCCATCGCGACCTTCATCAACGCTGTTCGGTTCGGCCACGGCGCGAAGCTACTCTAAAATAGTTCGGGTGTCTGCGGCGGCGCGGCTGGCACGCCTTGGCCAAGCGCCTTTCGCAGCCGAATCGCGGCGCGTGGTGCATAATCGAGATTGTTATTGTTGAACACCACGTGCACTTCCTTGGCCTCTTCCGCGAGACCCTTCGACCGTTGCGCAACTTCCGAAATTTCTTCCTTGGAATAATCGTAATCGAAACGCGTAGCCACAGTTTTACCGGTCAGGTACGCTTTTGCATCGCGACCATGCAATCGCAGATAGCTGAAATCCGGATTCGTCACCGCGTTCAGATCCGGCGGTCGATCTTAGCTGTTCGTCGATTAGCCAGTTGCGATTGCGCAACTCGATCGCGAGCGAATAATCGCCCAGGCTTTTAATGAGTGGCTCGAGCTCGCGCAGTTCGTGTTTGCGCGGTGAAAACGCCGGAGAAAGTTGAAGCAAAAGAACACCGAGCTTTCCGGTCGATCGCAAGATCGACATCCGATCGAGAAAAAATCGAAGCATCAGTTCTTGCAGCTGCGGTGACGAATCTACCTTTCCTTTGGCATCAATCTTTGCGCGCCGCTGCAATTCCGGCGGAAGCAATTTGGCCTGCGTGGAATGAAACGAGAAGAGCTGATGCAATTTTACAT
>QHOZ01000120.1:0-272 GCA_003219495.1 Verrucomicrobiota bacterium
CCTCTCTTGCAAAGGCTGCACGCCGGAATGTCCGTCGAATGTGAATCTCGCGTTGTTGAAAGCGGAAATGCTTCACGCTCGCTGGAACCGCGACGGGTTACCGCTGCGCGAACGATTCTTTAGCAATGTCGATTTGTTAGGCCAAATCGGCTGCACCTTGCCGTGGCTCGCCAACGCGACTCTCGATTTTCCGCCGCTCCGCGCAGTCATGGAGAAGACGCTCGGGATTTCGGCGAAGCGCTCGTTGCCGCATTATGCGCACCAGCGGTTCG
>QHOZ01000120.1:374-6658 GCA_003219495.1 Verrucomicrobiota bacterium
AAAACCGAAAATGCTGCGGACATCCCGCGTTCAGTCAGGGCAATCTCGACTACGCGGCGGAGCTTGGGCAGCACAATGTCGATCTTGCGAATACGACCGACAACGCAACGCCGATTCTTTTTCTCGAGCCGTCCTGCTGGTCGATGTTCATCGAGGATTATCGTGAGCTCAAAATTGCGGGCGCGGAGAAAATCGTGGAACGCTGTTTCCTGTTTGAGTCGTTCGTAGACGATGTACTGGAGCGGGAGCCGAGCGCGCTTCGATTCAAAGAACGCGAAACGAACGTGGCGATTCACGCGCACTGCCACGCGAGATCGTTAACGAAGCCGGAATTCATGGCGCGACTGGTGGAAAGATTGCCCGGACACAAAGCAACTTTGCTAGAGACAGGCTGCTGCGGAATGGCCGGGGCGTTCGGCGCGCTGGCCGAGAAATTCGAACTTTCGAAACAAGTCGCCGCCGATTTGATTCGCAAGATCGACAATCAGCATCCCGACGTCGTTGTTGCTTCGGGGACGAGCTGTCGTCACCAAATTCTCGATCTCAGCGACGCCTGGCCGAAACATATGGCCGAGGTGATCGCGGATGCGCTCCAATAATTATTTCGGTGGCGCGGGTTTCGCAGCTTCGCCGGGTTTCGGCGGTTGTCCGCCAGCCGCCGGAGCGCCGCCGGGAATATCTTCATCCGGCGCCGCGAGAATGTCGTGTTCCGAGTACGATTCCGGATGGCTCGCGAGCTCTTTGCGTAAAGCGGCAATTTGTTCCGCAGTGACCGGGCTCGCTGTGTTTCCCCAATCACTTCGCTCGTAAGTCATCACGTCGGCGATTTTTTGGTCGGTCAATGTTTTATCCCACGGCTGCATCACCGCGCTGCCGTACATTTGGCCCTTCACTTTCACCGGGCCTTGCAAACCTTTGAGCACGATCATCGCCATTCGCCGCGAGCCGCCAGTCGTAAATTCCGATCCGGCGAGGGGCGGATATTGTCCGGGGACGCCTTGTCCGTTTGCTTGGTGACAGGTTTGACAATTCGCGGCGAAAATTTTCTTCCCGCGCTCGGCCGGCGTTAATTCTTTTTCGGGACCGCCCGCGGCGCCACCGCCCGGACCCGCTTTCTTCGGCGGGATGTAAGCTATGTCCAAACTGTCACCCGAAAAATTTCCTGAGAAACGTCCGAGGTATGCGCCGCCGGTGAAAAGCGCGAGGCCGTAAACGACGATCAACCACATCGAGAGCGGTTCCAACCCGACGCGCGGTTCGCGTTTCTCGCGCTGAATCGCGGCATGCACTTCGTGAACGTCGGATGTTTCGCCGTAATCCATTCCCTGGCGCGTCATCGATGGCGGATTTGGATTTTGCTCGTTCATTTCTTCGGTGGTGCTGGCGGTGGCGATCCCGCTGGCGGCGAACCGGCCGCGGCAGGCGCAGCTCCCGCAGGCGGTGAACCGGCAGGCTGCGCTCCTCCAATGTTCTTAACTTCTTTCAATGGATGCGATTGATCCAGCGACATCAAATAAGCAACGAGACATTTCGCGTCGTAGGTCGGAACAATTTCGTAACCGGCAGGGGGCGCGTCCGGTCCGGTCAATTGCAACGCGTCCGCCGAGCGCTCTCCTTCAACTCGCACTTCGTCGAATAAATATCTGTAAGCGGGCATCGTTGAATCGCGATTGTCGGGATTTATGCTGCGTGGCGAATAAAGATGGCGGTAATGCCACGCTTCGGAATAAATCGCCGGAATTCCATTTGGATTCGGAGTCGCGGACGGAGACGGAGCGGGATTCGCAGCGGCAGCTTGCGCGGGAGCGGCCGCAGGTTGAGCAGGCGCATTCGCAGACGGTGGAGCGGCGCCGCCGGCCGGAGGTTTTTGCGGACTCGCATTTGGTGGCGGCGGCGATTGCGCCGCTGCCGGTGAAGCTGCTGGAGGATTCGACCCCGGCGCTGCGGCCGGCTTTTCTTCTTCCGCGGGCGCGCGTTTGCCGATGTTCGACAAATCCGGTCCCAGGCGCTCCTGGCCTAACAATACTGGACGATCAAACAAATAATCCCGCGGCGCGCTACGACGTTCGCCCCATTTTCGATCGATATCCGCCGCCGCGTAATCGGGACGAACCTGCTGGCTATGGCAATAAATGCAGCCGTTCGCCGCGTAAACGCGCCGGCCATGATCGGCCATTCCCGATTTCGGCGCCGGATAAACATCTGTGCCTTCCTCATCCGTTTGCGGATTGAGCGCACCGATCTGGATGTTCGGAATCACGGTCAGCCCGACCCACGAGAACGCGAACGTTCCAAACAGTCCGAGGAAAAGTGGAGCGAGACCTTTCATAACTGCGGCTCCGCTCCTTCCGCTTCAACGGGATTCAAAAATGTCGGCACGGTCGAAGTGCGCCCAAGTCCGAACAACATCAGTCCGAAATGGAATGCGAAAATGAAGTGCGAGATCAGCAAGAGCATTCCGGCGATGGAGCGCCCGCGCAAATACGGGATAATGCTCGCGGCGCTTTCGATGAACGGTAGCTGCGGATCTTGTTGATTGGCGCCCTCAACAAAACCGCCGGCGAGCAACATGAGCGACATCAATCCCACGCCGTAAGCCGATGCCCAGAAATGAAGTTTGATCAGCGTCGCGTACCGCCATTCGCGCCCGACCAATCGTGGAATGATGTAATACATCGAGCCGAAGATGATCATCGTGACGAACGCGTAGAGACCCATGTGCGTGTAGGCGATCGTCGCTTGAGTGAAGTGGAAATAGCGCGCAGTCGATCGTAGCGAAATTAAAATTCCGACGAGACTGAACACGGTGTAGGACATCGCGCCGAACACCGTGAATCGCAGCGTCGGGCTGTAACGCATCACCGGAAAATATCCCTGCATCGTCATGTGATCGTCAAAATCGTCGCCGCGATGCTCGCCGTGATCATCCATGCCGGGAACGGCCCATCGACGAGACGCTGCATTCCGGTCCAACTCGAGAACAATGCGTAGGTCCAGAAACCGATCGTCGCCAAATGATAACTGTAGACCGGACGGCCGATTACTTTGGGGATCATGTAATACGCGGTGCCGAGGGCGATCGCGCCGAGCCAGAGAAACATGAAATTGTTTGCGAACCACCAGCCGATCGCGGCTTGCATCACGCCTTGCACCGGCACGACGAACAACATTGCTTGCGCAGCGGCGTAGAGCCATGGGAACCAGAGGAACGCGCCTAACAAATACCATTGCGTGATGTAAATCTGCTCGCCGCGGCGAAAGCGGAACATCAACACCGCCCAGGACATAATCATTGCGTACGCGACGAAGAGAACGGCCGCGGCGTACGGCGGGAACTCGAGCCATTGATAGCCCGAGCTGTAGCCCATCAAAATCGCGACGACGCCGATCAGCACGCCGATGTTCCAAAACCAAATGCCGGCGACGATGAGCAACGGATGTCGCAACGTCGTCCGACACAATCGCGCCATTAACCAAATCGCCGTGCCCATCGCGGACATCGAAGCCCATCCATAAAGCATGATGTCGGAATGCACAGGGCGAAGCCGGCCCCAGGTGAGGAAGCTCACGTTCGAAAGAATGTCGGGCGAGTGCAGTTTCCACGAAACGATTCCGCCGAGCACTGTGCCGATCAGCAACCAAACAATCGCCGACGCGTAAAACATCAGCACCGGCAGGCGCGTCGACGCATCAATGCGCGCGCGCTCGAACTGCTCGGCGTCACTCGCGGCCGCGGAGATGGTCGGTTCTTTCAACGGTATGTCGGTGGCTGGAATCATTCGTTAGGCAAGATCGACAACTTCATTGTGGTGGCGCGGGAGTTTGCGAACCAGTTTGCCCGGGCTGCGAACTCGTTTGTCCGGGTGTTGCGCCACGAACCGGCAACGGACTTCCCGGCGGCGCGGGAGATCCGGGAACGGATGCGGCTGGATGTGGTGCGACCGCGGAAGATGATTGCGGCGAAGCAGCGGGAGTGGCGGAAGCGCCCGGTTGCGTTTTTGGTTCAACCGCGGGCGGATTGACCGCCGCAGCCGGTTGCCCGCGTGATTCAGAATTCGGTCCTGAAACGGAAATCGGTTTCGGCGTTCCGCTGCCTTGAGGCGAAGCAGTCGGTGCGGGCGAAGCCGCGGCAGCGCCGCCCGGCGCGGCCGATGCTTCCGGCGCCGCGATCGGACCAGCGGCAGCAGGTTTTTTCTTTGCTAATTCTGCAACGGTAATTTCCATCGCGCGCTCAATCGGCAAACGAACGGTTCCCTTGTTCTTGTCGATCCACGCATACGCTGCGAGTGCCTTTGCCTCTTCGTCACGCAGGTCCTTGAGTTTCTTCATCCGGTTTTCGGCGCGCGACTTTTCGTATGTGTCGGTGCGAGGAGCCGGTCCGACAATCGCGAGCGAGATCACGCCAAAGAGCGCGAACAAAAGCACGACGCCAAGCCAGGTCGAGAACGGCGCGCGCGATTGAAGTTGTGGAAGATCGGCCATTTCAGTTCACCAGTTTCAAAGATTGAGCGAGCCGCGGATCGCGCACCGGAAAGAGCGACGTTTTGCCGACGATCCGCAGATAAACGAATGCGAGCGACGCGCCGAAGGCAATGAGCGTGACAAAATCCCAGATGCTCGGGTGAACGCCGGTGCCGTGCAGTGCCGGCAATACGACGATATACACGTCGAGGCATTGGATGAACAAAATCCACCACGCCACGAGACAAAGCTGGTGCGGATGTTTTTTGATCGACTGCAAAAGTAAAATCAGGAACGGGCCGAAAAATCTGCCGAACACGAGTAGCGTGCTCAGATACCACCACGATTCGGTGTTTCGGATGAGATAGAATTGCGTCTCTTCCGGAATGTTCGCGTACCAAATGAGCATGTATTGGCGGAACCCGATGTAGGCCCAGAAAACGGTGAAGGCGAACATCCACTTTCCCATGATGTGATAGTGCTGATTCGTCACCACGTTTTTGAGATAACCGGCGTTGCGCAACGCGGTGATCACGAGCACGAGAAGCGACATCGAGCTTCCGGCCGCGCCCGCAAAAATGTACACGCCGAACATGGTGGAGAACCAGCGGTACTGCGTGCCGAGGAGCCAATCGTACGCGGCAAACGTCACGCAGAGCGCAAAAAGCGGCAGGCTCATGAACGAGACTTTGCGCAGCCAAACCGTAAAGCGCGGACTGCCGTCTTTATCCTGACGCACTGAAAATCTTCGCAGCAAAGCAGACGCGAGAATGAAAAAGCCGAGGAAGAACACCGCGCGCGCGGTGAAGAAAGGCAGGTTGAGGTAAGCGCGTTTGCTGTCGAGCACGTGCTCTTTGCCCGGCGGAATGTTCATCCAGTCGAAGAGATGATTGCGCAGCAGATAAATCGGAATGAAGAAAATCGCGATGACTCCGAAGAGCATCGCAATGTTTTCCAATTGTCGCCGAACGACCACCGTCCACTCCGCATCGGTCGCGTAATGGACAATCGTCCAGAAGAAACAACCCGCGCAGAGCGTGAAGAAAAACGCGAACGCGAACAGCCACGAATACGCAAATTGATGCTGGTCGATGAACGCGCCGACGACGCAGAGCGCGAGCGCGACAAATGCGACGACGGCAAGAATCACCGACAGGCCGGAGAATCGACCGCTCTCAAAATATTCGCCTTCAGGCGTTGGCGCGTCGTGCAATGGCTCGTTCATTTCTTTGGCGCCTCCGGTTTTTGCGCCGGCTTCTGCTCGCCAGGCTTCTGCTCGCCAGGTTTTCCTTCCGGCGGTTTGTTTTCGGCGGGCTTATCCAAATCCGCGCGATGCTCCGGCGGAACATCGGCCGCGGTCGCATTTTGACTGCGTTGCAGCGCGCGCAAATAAGCGATGATCGCCCACCGGTCTTGCACCGGAATGTTCGGCCCGTACGCCAGCATCGTGTTCTTGCCGTTCGTGATCGTGTTAAAAATTTCGCCATCGGACATTTTGCGAATGCGATCGTCCTGCAACGTCACGACCGTGGCGAGTCCGTACGACTTTGTGATTCCGTTACCGGCGGCTGTTGCGCCATGGCACATCGCGCAAGTGATGTTGAATCGTTCGTGACCGCGCTGGAGTAATTGCGCGGTGACTGGAATGGGAATTCCCGTGCCCCAGTTGTTGCCCATTTTTCCAGTGTTCATGTAATCGGTGCCGACGCTGAAACCGACGGAGTGCGTTTGCGCTTCGCCGCCGCCCGGATGTGGTCCGGGCATTTCATAGCCGATCGGCACCGTCCCATTGATCGGCATTCGCGGACCGCGCCCATCGGCAA
>QHOZ01000015.1:0-1003 GCA_003219495.1 Verrucomicrobiota bacterium
GAACCATCTGGCCGGTATAACGATTCACTACGTCGCCAAGCCGATACCAAGTAAGCGTCCCCTCGCCCGTCGCGTAACCATTCACGTCGCGCAGTCCTGACCAACTCGAGTCTTGGGCGACTCCGCGGAGGCTATTCCAAATCAAAGTTTTTCCGTCCTGGCAACGTTGGTAGCGCGCCGCGCTCGCTGCATTGGCGCATAAGAAAAGAATGGTCGCGCAAAAAAGAAAACGTCGGACGCTCACGGCAAGCTGGGTTCAGTTCGAGCCAGCACCCTTTAACGCATTCCGGAAATATTCAATCGTCTTCTTGATCCCCTCGTCGAACTCGACCTTCGGCTCCCAACCGAGAATTTTCTTCGCGCGCGAAATATCCGGTTGCCGCACTTTCGGATCGTCCACCGGCAACGGCTTGTAATCGACCCGCGATTTCGCGCCCGTGATGCGAATGATTTCCTCCGCGAATTGTTTGATCGTCATCTCGCGCGGATTGCCGATGTTGACCGGCTCGTGAAAATCGGACTGCGAGAGTTTGAAAATGCCGTCGATCAAATCGCTCACGTAACAAAACGAGCGTGTTTGCGAGCCGTCGCCGAAAACGGTGAGCGGTTCATTTGTTAACGCTTGTGAAATTAACGCCGGAACCACGCGGCCGTCGCGCAACCGCATCCGCGGCCCATACGTGTTGAAGATGCGCACGATCTTCGTGTCCATCTTGTGATAACGGTGGTAGGCCATTGTCATTGCTTCCGCGAAACGTTTCGCCTCATCGTAAACGCCGCGCGGACCGATCGGGTTCACATTGCCCCAATAATCTTCTTTCTGCGGATGGACGAGCGGATCGCCGTAGCATTCCGATGTCGATGCGAGAAGAAATGCAGCGCCTTTGTCTTTCGCGAGCCCGAGCGTGTTGTGCGTTCCGAGCGCGCCGACCTTCAACGTCGGAATCGGCAATTCCAAATAATCGATCGGGCTCGCCGGTGACGCGAAATGAAAAACGTAATC
>QHOZ01000015.1:1208-3863 GCA_003219495.1 Verrucomicrobiota bacterium
CCCAAATTGCAGATTGCAGATCTCAAATTGCAGATTTTCGTCGCTTTCAATCTGAAATTTGAAATCTTAAATTTGAAATAACGTCATGCGAATCTTGTCCGGCATCCAACCCAGCGGCGTGCTTCATATCGGAAATTATTTCGGTATGATGCGGCCCGCGATCGAGCTTCAGAAAGAGGGCGAGACGTTTTATTTCATCGCCGACTATCACGCACTCACCAGTCTGCGGGATCCGAATGCGCTCCGCGAAAATTCCCGCCGTGTCGCGCTCGATTTTCTTGCGTGCGGTCTCGATCCTGATCGCGCCGCGCTCTTCCGCCAATCGGACGTTCCGCAAACAACCGAGCTCGCGTGGATTTTATCAACCGTCACCCCGGTCTCGCGCCTGGAGCTGGCGCATTCGTATAAAGACAAAGTCGCGCGCGGCATGGCGGCAAATGCCGGACTCTTTACCTATCCGGTTCTCATGGCGGCGGACATTTTGATTTACGACAGCGACGCGGTGCCGGTTGGCAAAGATCAGAAACAGCATATCGAGATCACGCGCGATATCGCGACGCGGATCAACGAAACCTATGGCGACGTCTTCAAATTGCCCGAACCGCGCATTAATCCGCAGACGCAAGTTGTTCCGGGGCTCGACGGTCAGAAGATGAGCAAAAGTTACGGCAACAACATCGACATTTTCGGCGCCGAAAAAGAAACGCGTAAACGCGTGATGAGCATTGTCACCGATTCAACACCGGTCGAAGCGCCAAAAGATCCGGAAGGATCGACAATCGTGCAGCTCTACTCCCTCTTCGCTTCGACCGATGAAGTCGCGGACATGCGCGAGCGATTCAAAAAAGGCGGCACCGGTTACGGCGATTTCAAGAAGGCGCTCTTCGAAAAACTTTGGGAGTATTTTGCGCCGATGCGAAAACGTCGCGAAGAAATCGAGCGTGACAAATCTTACATCGACAACGTTCTCGCGCGCGGCGCAGAACGCGCCAACGAAATCTCGGATCAAGTGATGACGCGCGTGCGCAAAGCCGTCGGCCTGCGTTAGAAAATTAATTACGCGCCTGAAGAACGCGGTCTTACGATTGATTCTCCTCAACCGCGAGTACGAGCAAGATGAATTGCGCCATCGCGAGGACCAGCAATGTCGCGATCGCTGCAAAGAACGGCCAGAAGGTTTGCAATGAGATGACGTTGTAGAGTTGAAGGAGCACAGCGGCGGTGCCTAGCAGGCTACCGGTATAGAAAATCCAGATTCGCGCACCGGAAGCTTTAAATTCCGCGCGCGAGAAGTCGCGACGAGACCGTGAGTATCCTTGTGCGATGAACACGACGATCACAAAGGTGATGAGACTGCAAAACCGCCACACCATCGTCGGCTCAATCGTCGTCGCGGATAGAACCATTCCAAGAATCGACAACAAAAACGGCACGCCCGAATTGACGAGCAAAATTCGTAACCGAAGCCGGTCGATCTTTGACCATTCGTGCACCGCGCGATTTCGGAACGCGACCACGACTCCGGCGAATCCCGCCAGCGTGACCGCGATTTGCGCGCTCGTGCTTAACGCTTCACTCGGTTGCATAGCAAACGAAATCCGGTTTCGCCCATTCCTGAACTAAATTCGGATTCACGTAAAGCCCGTCCACCATCGCGGCGCGCCCGTTGAGCACGAGCGGCGCGGAGGCGTTCGCGAGAAAAAATCCAAAGTCGCGCGTGAGAATTTCGTGAATCTCACCGAGCCAGGAACCGCCGTCGTATTGCGGCATGAAGTTGAGCTCGATGAGAATGAACTTCGTTTTCGCGAGCGTTTGCTTCGCGCCCTCCAGCAATGGCCTTTCGTAACCTTGAACGTCGATCTTCAAAAGCGAGATCTCGCGAAGATCGACAAGTAACCGGTCAAGCGTTGTCATTTTCACTTCAATCTCGGACGTGACCGCCCAGGTGTTGCCGACGACCGTCCGCATTTCTTCGCGCGGCTGGAGCAGTGATGCACCGGTGGTGTCGCGCGTGATCTTCAATTTCTCAACGCTCTCGCGCTCGCCGATTGCCACGTTGTGCAATTGAACCCGTTTGTTATTGCCGAATTTTTTCTGCAACGCCGCGAACGCGTCCGGATTCGGTTCGACGATGATCAACCTTTCGGGCGTGATGCATTCGAGAAGCGCGTGCGCCCATTGACCGACGTTCGCGCCAACGTCGACGACCGTTTTCAATTTTCTGACGTGACCCGGTTTGAAAAGCGCGAGACCGCTCAACTCCGCTTCCAGCACGAGACGATCTCTGCTGAAGATTGCGCCCGGCGAAACGCGCAGTCCGATCTCGCGCAGTCTCCGCCGATTCTTTACAAGATCGACAAGGCCGTAAGGCAAAATGAATCTGAGGAGCCGCTTCAAGCCGATGCGCCGTTTTTCAGCTCCGCGAAGATGAGCCGGCCGGCGGCGGTTTGCAGCGCGCTCGAGACGACGACCTTTCGGGTTTTGCCAACATGCGCGCGCGCGTGATTAACCACGATCATCGTTCCATCCGGCAAATAACCGACCGCTTGGTGCGCTTCGCGGCCCTCTTTGATGAGATGCAGATCGAGCTCGTCGCCGGCAACAACACTCGGCCGCAGGGCGCGAGCAAGATCGGATAAATTCAAAACGCCGACA
>QHOZ01000015.1:3869-9461 GCA_003219495.1 Verrucomicrobiota bacterium
GAGCAGGCGCGCTTTCAACACTTTGGCGATCCGCACCAGCCGCGCGTCCGTTCCAAGGTCCGCATCCTCCGCGGAAGTTTCGTGAATTCTCAACTCCAACTCTCGAGAACCCTGGAGTTGATTGAGAATTTCGAGACCACGACGGCCGCGTTCGCGCTTGGTCGGATCGTGCGAATCGGCGAGGGTTTGTAATTCATCGAGGATAAACCGCGGCACAATGAGTGAGCTGCTCAGAAATCCGGTCGCGCACAGATCGGCAATGCGTCCGTCGATGATCACGTTGGTGTCGACGACGAGCGGTTCGTGTTGCGTCGTTTCGCGGGCGAATCGCACGTAGGGAATGATCAGCGAGAATTCATCGCGACTACTCCGCATTGCCAGCATCATTCCGAGGTAACCGAAGACCGCGTACACGACGAGGCGCACCGCCCATTGCATTGTTTCGGATTGATAACGCAAAACCTGCGACGCCATGAGCAAGTTCGCGAAGATCAGGCCGAGCAAGAGCCCGAACGTCGCGGACGAAAACAATCGAAGGGAAACGCCTTTGAGGAGACGATCAGCCAGAATGACGACAAGGCCGAGGAGCAAGCCGAGCACGAGCCCGGTCCATAGATTTCCGGTCAACGCCGAGGAAATGTTCGCACCGATCGCCGCGCAGAAGGTGACGAAAAACGCGCGCAGCAAATTGATCGTGAGTAATGGCGTCACTTAGCGACCTCCAGCCTGACTGCGTGGGGGTTTGCTCTGATCGCGCGAAGTATTGTCGATCTTCGCGGCGCTGTCGCGATAAAAAAGAACACCATGCGCTCGCAAATTACTGACCAGCGCGCGCAGATTTTCGGCGAGCTCCTGATTCGTTAAGAGCGCGGCAAGCAATCCTTTGCCTTGCGTCGCGGAGGTCACCACTTTTTGCAAACCGTCCGCCGCTTTCCGCGTCGAATCCATCGCTTCATCGGCTTTGTCCACCACCGGGCCAAGTTTCTTTGACGCGTCGGCGAAATTTCCGGTCGCTTCATTCAAATGGGCAACGCTCGATTTCAAATTATCCGTCGTCTCTTTTGAGAACACATCCTGATTCAAACGCGTGACGGTGGTGTCGAGTTTTTGCACCACGCCGCGCAAGTCCCCGACCAACGCGCCGCCTTCGCGAGTGAGATCGTCGATTCCAGTTTCGCGTGTGCCGTTGATGTAAGAGTTCGGCGCCAGAAATTTCGTTGGCGCGCCGGGCGGCATCGTCACGTTTACGAACCGGTCGCCGAGCAGTCCCGAGCTGCCGACGGTAAACTTGCTCGTCTCGGGAATTTTCACGTAATCGTAAATCTTCAGCGGCACCGCCACGCCGTTTCCTTCGCGAACCAGACGCGGACCGCCCGCGACTTTGCCGATGCGCGCGCCCGCGAGTAAAACATCCGAACCTTTCAGCAGACCGCTCGCGTCGCTAAAACGAATCGTGATCGGGTAGTAGGTTTTGAAGCCTTCGCCGAGCCTGCCAAACTGCACGACGAGCGCACCGAGCGCGGCCAGCCCGGCAAAAACAAAAATGCCGACCTTGAATTCCAAACCTCGCTCGTGCCGGTTCATCTTCGGTGATTGTCGATCTTAGCGCGCAATTCGCAAGGCACGCGCTTCAGCTACTCCCGCCTTCCGATCGCCCCTGAAGAAAATCCTGGATCAACGGATCCGTCGCGCTGCGCAATTCCTCCGGCGTTCCGTGAAAATAAATCCGTCCTTCGTGCAAATAAGCGATCTTGTTCGCAACGTGAAAGGCGTTCTTCATGTCGTGCGTCACGACAATGCTCGTGACACCGAGCCGGTCCTGTAATCGGCAAATCAATTTGTTGATTGAATCGGAGACAACCGGATCCAATCCCGAAGTCGGCTCGTCATAGAGAATGCACGACGGCTGGCGAATGATCGAACGCGCGAGCCCAACGCGTTTCTTCATTCCGCCGCTCAAGTTGACCGGCATTTTGTCGTCCTGTCCCTGCAGCTCCATGACCTCAAGCATTTCGGTCACGCGTTTCTGCAGAACTTGCGGATTGCGCTCGCCCGCTTCCTTCAACGGAAAGGCGATGTTTTCGGCCACCGTCATCGAATCGAAAAGCGCCGCGCCCTGAAAAAGAATTCCGACCTTCTGCCGGATCGCCGCCAGCTGGCGCTCGTTCATTTCGATAATGTTTTGGCCCTCGATCCAGATTTGGCCGGCAGTTGGCCTCATCAAACCGATGAGATGTTTCAGCAAAACGCTCTTGCCGCCGCCGCTACGGCCGATGATCGCCAATGTTTCGCCGCGTCCGACTTGAAGATCGACCCCGCGCAAAATTTCCTGCTCGCCGATTTTTTTTACCAAACCGCGAACGGAAATCATCGAACCGTTCCGTTCATCCTGCGTGCTCATTGGTAACCGGCCGGATAAATGACGTTCAGGGTCATGGTCAGGAAAAAATTGCTAATGAGGACCGCGAGGGACGCGTTCACCACCGCTTCGGTCGTCGCACGGCCGACCCCGACTGCACCCTCGCGCGCGGTCAATCCTTTGTGACAGCTGATGAAGACGATCAGGATTCCAAAGACAAATGCTTTCGAGATTCCCATGATGATGTCGCGATTGCGGGTCCAGCGCACCATGTTCGCCATGTAATACGTGCCGTTGATCTCGAGCAAAAAGATCGCCACGAAATATCCCACCGCGATTCCGACCGCGATACATTCCGCAACGAGCAGCGGCATCGCCACCATCATCGCGAGCGCGCGCGGCACGACGAGATAATCCGTGGGATAAACTGCGAGGGCACGCAACGCATCGATCTGTTCGGTCACTTTCATCGTGCCGATCTCGGCAGACATCGCCGCGCCCACGCGTCCCGTGACCATGAGCGCGGTCAACACCGGGCCGAGCTCGCGCATCAATGCGACTGAAACGACCGCGCCGGTTGCCGAGCCCATGCCGATCTTGTGAAATTGGAAATACGTTTGCGCGGAAAACACCGCGCCGGTAAACCCGCCGGTGATCACCACGACGAGCTGCGAAAGCAATCCGATCTCGACGACTTGGCTCAGGAACAGTTTCCAGCGGAGTCGATGAGTGAAGAGCGATTGAAACGTGTCGCCCGCGAGCATGACGACTTCGCCGAGATATTGAACAAAGCGCAGGAGCGGCCGGCCAAGCGCGTTAAAAAATCGGGCGAACATTTTTCGCTACATCAAACTCCGAGCGGCTGCGTTTTCGTTTTGGGCCGAAGCTCGGGCGGGATCGCGCCGATGAATCGCGGCTCGAGCGAAAGTTTTCGAAAAATGGCGCGGATTTCGCGGAAGGTGATGATGGGCTCGTCGAGCTCGAAGTAAACGAGATTGTGATTGCGGTCGACTTTGTAGCGCACCCCGGGAATCGCGCTGAGCTGATGATCAAGCTCGAGGATCTTGTCGAGATCGTTCAAGCCCGCGGCGTAGACTTCCAGTTCCAAAAGAAACCCACCGTTTGCGCGAAGCGCGGAGATGAGTAGATGTCGATCCTGACGATGTCGATCTTGCGGCCAAAATCAGTTTTGTTGGCAGCGGCCGTCTCGCTTTTGGTGGGCTGCCAGACTCCGGAATCAGGAATTCAGAATGCGAAGATCGCGATGCAGCAGCGGATCGCGGCCGAACCGACCGGCGATTACTACATTGGCCGGCGTTACTTCAAACCGGATTTCAAATTCTGGGGATACGTGCGCAAGCCGGGCCAACCCTGGAACACGGCCCAGCTCGTGATGTTGAACGAAAAACAGAAACTCGCGCCCGATCGCGAGCAGGTGAAGTTCGGCTTCGACAACAATTACGAGTACAAGCTCTACGGCAATTTCAGCGGCGACAAGGTTTACGAACCCGCGAGCAACCACGTTTATCCCGAATTCGTGCTCAAGAACTACGAGCTCATCTCGACCAATCCGCCTCCGATTTTCAAGAGTCAGCTCAGCGGCAGCGCCCAGGCCGCAAACACGCGCTACGTCATCGAGAAACCGGAGCCGGAGTTCTAATTGAGCGCGCGCGACTCGCTCGCGGAAGATTTTTTCCGGTATCTCGCCGTCGAACGAAACGCGTCGCCGCAGACATTAAAGGCTTATCGCCAGGCGTTGTCGGCGTTTCGCGCCCAAAACGCCAAGTCATGGAAGCAATGCACGACTGACGATTTTCGCGATTATCTGTTCGCGATCATGAAGCGCGGCCAGGCGCGTTCGTATGTGCGATTGCAATTTTCCGCGCTCCGCGCGTTCTACAAATTCCTCGCGGACCGCAAAAAGCTGCGGACGGATCCGCTCCGCGCGCTGCAACTTCCGAAACTGGAAAAGAAATTGCCGCTCGTTCTGACGCGGCAACAAATCGACGAATTGCTCGGCGCGCCCTTAAAAATCGACAAAGAGCGCGCCGCGCCTGAGTGGATGCCCCTGCGAGACGTCGCGGTGATGGAACTTTTTTACAGCAGCGGCTTGCGCTTGAGCGAGCTGGCCGCGCTGGATGTGAACGATGTCGATCTTTACACCGAGTCGGTGCGCGTTTTTGGAAAAGGCCGGAAGGAACGCGTCTGTCCGATTGGCGCGCCGGCGCTGGACGCGATTCAGAAGTATCGCTCAGCCGCGAACGTGCATTCGGGCGCGCTGTTCATCAACAAATCCCGGAAGCGAATTTCACCGCGCTCGATTTGGCTGATCTTGAAACGTTATCTCCGGCACACGTCGATTCCGATCTCGATTAGTCCGCATAAGCTTCGCCACAGTTTCGCGACGCACATGCTCGACCGCGGCGCCGATCTGCGCAGTGTTCAGGCGTTGCTCGGTCACGCGAGTTTGTCGACGACGCAAATTTACACGCACGTCACTGTCGAGCGTTTGAAGAAGGCTTACGCCGACGCGCATCCGCGCGCGTAGCGATCAGCGCCGACTTCGCGAAAGGAGGTCGTTCAGGAGCGGCTCGGCGTCCGGATATTTGGGATCCAATTGCAACGCGGCGCGCAATTCCGGAATTGCCGCGTCGTTTTGCCCGGCACGGACGAAACCGACCGCGAGATTGTAATGCGCTTGCGGATTGTTGGGCTCGAGCCGGAGCGCTTCGCGATAATGCTCGAGCGCGCCCGCGCTGTTGCCGGTTTCGAGCAATAAATTTGCGAGATTCGTGTGCGCGTCCGGAAAATCCGGCGCCAGCCGCAACGCGCGGCCATAATAGGCGATCGCGTCACTACGATTGTTCTGCCGCGCGAGCGCGTTCGCCAGGGTGTAGTAGGCGTTGGCATTGTTCGGATCCGTTGTGAGGGCAGCTTTCAACCAGCCGATTGCTTCCGGGATTTCGCCGCGCTCGGCGAGGGCAGACCCCAAATTGAATCGACCAAATTCATAATCGGGATCGACCACAAGTGCGCGGCGGTAATGAACGATGGCTTCGTCGAGCGCACCCTTTTTGCGAAGAGTGTTAGCCAGGTTGTTATGCGCGGTCGCTGATTGCGGGTTTCTTGCTAACACCGCGCGAAAACATGTTTCATTGTCGCGGTAATTTCGGCTTTGCGCGAAACTCAGACTGGCCAGGGTCGCCAGCAGCAGGATGCAAAGTCCGTAGCCA
>QHOZ01000122.1 GCA_003219495.1 Verrucomicrobiota bacterium
CGTTGGGGCCGCTTCGAAGATCGGCACTGGCTGGACGGGTGTCAATCTAACGGAGACTTCAATGAAAAACCTCTTTTCTCGCTTTGTGGCAGACGAGTCTGGCGTAACGGCCATCGAATACGGTCTCATCGCCGCCCTTGTCGCGGTCATTATCATCGGCGCCGTCTCGACTGTCGGCACGAAATTGTCCTCGACCTTCAGCACGGTTGCAACTTCGCTGTAATTTGCGCCGGAGACGGAAGCAGCGGCCGCCCCAGTGGCGGCCGCTGTGCGTCTGGTAAAGAGGTTGACCCGCGGCGGGTGAGGCGATGGTTCAAGAATTTCTCGTCCTTGTTCTGGTGCCCGCGGTCCTGATTGCGGCGGCGGGATGGGATCTCGCAAGCTTCACGATTCCCAATTTTCTTCAGGCGGTGCTGCTCGCCGGCTTCGCGATTTTTGCGGTCTCGACGGGCATGCCCCTTGCCGCGCTCGGCTGGCACGCTCTCGCCGCCGCCATCGGATTGACCATCGGCTTTGCGCTGTTCGCACTCGGTTTCGTCGGCGGCGGCGACGCGAAGCTGTTTGCCTGCGTTGCGCTCTGGTTCGGATTTCCGGATCTGGTCAGCTACGCGCTGATCGCCTCGGTCTGCGGCGGTTTCCTGACAATGGCAATGCTCGGGTTTCTGGCTCATGCGCCTGCACGACAAGAAGTCCGGCATCCCCTACGGCGTCGCACTGGCGTCCGGCGCTTTCGCCGTGCTCCCCTACACCGACGTATTCCGCGCCGGCCTGGCCGGATGAATTGTTAAATCGCGCTTCGGATTGGCCAGCGACACCTGTTCCAACCTGCTTCGATGACCGGTGCAATTTACAACGAGGCAGTGAGGCAGTGAGATTGCGGCGCCAATTGCAATCGTCGGATACCATCTTTGAGGGTCGCAGAATTGAAGTTCAGCAACAGGCCGACCGGAATACGGCCGAGCCTCATATAGGTTAGCAGCTGCGCCTCATGCACCGGCATCAATTTTTCGATTGCCTTTACTTCCACAACAATTCGATTTTCGACAACCAGATCCAGGCGATAACCGCAATTCAGGCGAACGCCTTTGTATGAAACCGGAAGAACGACTTGGCGTCTGAAATTTAGATGTGTCCGCTTGATTTCTAGGCAGAGGCATTCTTCATAAATTGACTCGAGCAATCCCGGACCGAGCGAGCGATGCACTTCGATCGCGAGGCCGATGACTCGTTCGCTCAATTGATCATGTTGGCGATCAACGGTCATAGCGCTCTCACTGCCTCACCGCCTCATTGTTAATGGGCCGCAGACAAGAGGTTTTTATGGAACGAGGTTCTCAGAAGTATGTCGCGGTTGTCGCCATTTGTCTTGGCGCCTGCCCACACTACGTCGCGTACGCGACGCCCGAAGCTTTCACTGTGTAGCTTATCTGCGCAACGCGGCGGACGATAAGACCGATCGCTATGGCAATGGCCGTCAAGCCGATCGGTGTGGGAAGGAAGAGGAACGCGCCAATGCAGAGATTGGCGGCAACGATGCCCAATACCTCGAGAGTGTCGAACACGCGCTGGCGATACATAAAGGCGAACGAAACCATCAGGACGGCGAAGTCATAAGCGTAGAGATGCGGCGTCGCGAGCAGAATCGCCGAGGCAAGCGCCGCAGCCTTGAGCGGGAAGGGCACGTCGCGCTTCCACAACCAGAGCAGCGCGGCTGCTGCCGCCGCTGTGACAGTGGCCTGGGCGATCCATCCGGCGCCGTTGCCGAACCCGAGCCATCGCATCAGGCCGTACACCGTCTGAATCTTGTTGAACCCGTTCTGACCGTGCACGAGAAGCGCATTCGAGGTAATGGGCAGGAAGTGCAGGAACGCGCGCAGGGAATCGAAGCCGAAAATCATGCAGCTGGCCAGAACTCCTGCAGCGCAAGCGACGGTGGCGGCGATCAGCGCCCTCCAGTGCCCGCCGGCAACGAGCACGAGAGGCAGGAGAATTCCGAACTGGGGCTTGTAAGTCAGCAGCGCAATGAAAATCCCGCTCAGCACCGGACGCTCTTCGAGATTCAGCAAAGCAGCCCCAATCAGCACCGCCGTCAGGGGGCCATTTTGACCACAGATTGCGTTGATGAAGACGGCTGGTGTCGCACAGGCGAGCAGCATGCCCGCGTTCGATCGGGCGATTCGCCAAAGCGTCAGGCCGAATGTCGCGAGAGTTGCAGCGACCCAGACGATGAAGGCCGGAAGGTAGGGAATGAGCGCGAGTGGCGCGACAAGAAAGAAAAATAGAGGGGAGTATCGCCAGGGAAGCTGGCCAGTGAATTCGTGACCGGCCGCGGCGACTTCCAGAACATGATGGAGATGTGGGTCGTATGCGGCTGCTGCTGCGCCGTGCAGCGCCGCTTTGCCCGCCAGCCAGAACACAAGAAAATCGGTTACCGTTGGCCGGCCATGCGCAGCCATGATCCAGTCATGCGACTTGAACATCAGAACAAGATAAGCGGGATAGGCCAGAGCCAGGCCGCCCGCGAGCGCGGATACGACCATGATCAGGTTCAGCGCCGGAAAGGTTCTTGTGTTCGGCGCCGTATCCGCGTCAATCATTGCCTGCCGCTCCGTCATGAAATGCCTTGCCCGGATGCAGCGAGGCTATCGCGCGCGGCGTTGACTGCGCGTTAACGTTGGCAATCGGCGATTCGAAGGCGTTTGCATTTGCGCCGCCTTTTTCGGCGCGACGCATGGTGAAGGTCCACCGCGTGCTCTTTTTGCATTCGGCAGCGCGTCATTAAGCATTCTCTAAAAGGTTTCGTGTTGGGATCGGGCGTCGAGGAGCTCAAATCCCATGGACAGAACACGTATGATCGTATTGGCCGTCGCCGCCGGCGGAACGTCACCGACTGCCGCCGCACCGGGCCCGCGCGTCGTCATGAGCGATGTGCTGGTGGCCGCCGGCGATCTCACGCCGGGTTCGCAACTGACGCCCGCTTCGGTGCACTGGCAGGAATGGCCGAAGACTTCGGTCAATCCGGTTTTCATCACCCGCGACTCCGCACCCGATGTTTCCAAAATCGTTCAGGGAGCGGTTGTGCGGGCGCCAATGATGGCGGGCGAGCCTCTTACGGCGAGCAAGATCGTCCATGCCGACGCTGCCGGCTTTCTTGCCGCGATGCTGATGCCCGGCATGCGGGCAGTCTCGATCGCCATTTCTGTCGACACCGGCGCCGGCGGCTTTATCCTTCCGAACGACCGGGTGGACATTCTGTGCACGCAGCAGGTGGGCGACGCGCACCGCTATCGCACCACCACGATACTGAACGACGTCCGTGTGCTTGCGGTAGATCAGACGTACGAAAGCAAGGATACAAAGACGGTCGTGGCACGGACGGCGACGCTGGAGCTTACGCCGGACCAGGTGGAACTCGTTGAACGCGCCAAGGCCGGCGCCACGCTCTCACTTGCATTGCGCGCGCTTGGTGACGGCGGAGCGGCAGCGAAGAACAAGGTCGCTGCGGCGGCGATCCAGCAAAATTCCACGCAAGCCAATTCAAACGAAGTTGACGTGTTCCGCTACGGCATCATGCGGCCGAGCGTCGTCGGTTCCAAGGAGTAGCCCATGCGCAGCCTCGTACTGACTTTAGCGGTTATCGCGTCGGCACTTTCCGCCGCTCCGGCAGCGGCAAGGACTCCTCTCACCGAACCAGCGGATGCGCGGGTCATCAACGTTTCGGCCCGCGGTTCGGGAACGGCGCATCAGCACATCACGCTGGCGCTCGACAAGGCCGCGATCGTGCAGCTCGATAGAATCCCTCGATTGTCGATGCGGTCGTGCGCACGGCGCGGCGTGTCTATCTTCTGGGCAACAAGACCGGCCAGACCAACGCCTTCTTCTTCGATGCGGCCGGTCACCAGATTCTGGCGCTCGACATTCAGGTGGAACGCGACGTGGCCAGCCTCACCGGAATGATGCATTCGAACTTTCCGGGCTCGGAGATCAAAGTCACGGCGATGAACGACAACCTGGTGCTCACTGGCAGTGTGGCGAGCGCGCAGGACGCAACGCGCGCCCAGGATCTGGCAATGCGCTTTGCCACGGACGCGGGCAAAACCGCAGATCCGACGAAGGTCGTCAACATGCTCAAGGTCAAAGGCCGCGAACAGGTGCTGATCAAAGTTCGCGTCTCGGAAATCCAGCGCAACATTGCCAAGCAGCTCGGGATAAACCTGAATTCGGCCTTTAGCGCCGCCGGCGTGCCGATCATTGCCGCGACGTCAAACCCGTTCGGTCTCGGACAGGTGCTCTCCGCTGCGTCGGGCGCTCAAATCGGAAGCATCGGAAACAACCCGTTGGCGCCGGCTCCAAATAACATTCAAGGTATTCTCAACGCGCTTGACCAGGTGGGTCTCGACCACACGCTCGCCGAACCAAATCTCACGGCCGTCTCGGGCGAGACCGCAAAATTTCTTGCAGGCGGCGAATTTCCGGTTCCGGTTTCACGCGACCTCTATGGAAATGTGACCATCGAGTTCAAGCAGTTCGGCGTCTCGCTCGCGTTCACGCCGGTCGTGCTGAGCGAAAACCGCATTTCCCTCCAGGTGTCGACGGAGGTCAGCGAACTGACGAATGAAGGCGCCTTTATCCAGTCGGCGACCCAGACGGTACAGAATGGTCAGACCGTC
>QHOZ01000123.1:0-2833 GCA_003219495.1 Verrucomicrobiota bacterium
ACGCGACTCGATGTCGGTCTTGGCGCGGCGAACCAAACTTTAGCGTCGCTGCATCTTGAAACGAACGAGCCGCTGTTCACACGAGCCGTAACGCTCGCTACGCCCGAGCTCAGCGATGATGGAGTTCGCGAACGAACTCTCGCCGAATCCGTGATCTATCGCGTGAATGTGAATGGCAAGAACGAAACGCACCTCGAGATTCCGCTTGAATTGCAAGTCGCGTCGCGCGAATTGCTCGTGCTCGTCCACAACGAAGACAGCCCGCCACTTTCGATCAACGCGGTCCGGATCGATCGCCGATCGGTGCGCTTGATTTTCTTCGCGCACCAAGCCGGTCGTTACTCACTTCTGAGCGGAAACAGCCACGCCACCGCGCCGCGTTACGATCTTTCTGCGCTGAGCGAGAAATTGAAAAATGCGAGCGCGAACGAAATCGTTCCGTCGCCGATCACAGCGAATCCAAACTACAAAGCGCCCGAAGCGCTTGCCGCGGTCGCTTTGAGAGGAGCGAAGATCGACATCGATAAGTGGAAATTCCGAAAACCTCTGCTGTTTACTCAAAACGGAGTTCAACAAGTAGAGCTCGATCCCGAATTGCTCGCGCACGCTTTACCTGACCAGCGCGATGTCCGACTTATTCGCGATGAACGGCAGATTCCATTTTTGTTGGAACGCACATCAATATCGCGTCGGATCAATTTGAACGGTGCGCCGGCGAACGATGCGAAGAAACCAAGCTGGTCGCGCTGGTCGATAAAATTGCCGCAGGCAGCTCTGCCGGTCACGCGAATTGTCTGCGCTTCACCGTCGCCGCTTTTCGACCGCGAAATGCGTTTATGGGAACAAGTCACCGACGAACGCGGCGACCAATATCCGGGGGAGCTTGGCCACGCCACTTGGGATCAAACGCCGACATCAAGACACGATTTAGTTGTCGATCTTAAAGCGCGGCCGCAAAGCGATACATTTTTTCTCGAAACCGATAATGGGGACAATCCTGCGATCGAGCTGCGCGACTTTCGCGCTTACTATCCCGCGACGCGCGTTTTGTTTAAAGCGGCGCCCGATTCGACAAAGCCGATCTGGATTTATTATGGCAACCACGAGGCAATCGCTCCGCATTACGACCTCAATCTCGTTGCGAGTGAACTTTTGCGAGCGGAGCGCATTCCAATTACCGCCAGTGCAGAAGAAAATGTTTCCGGGTCACGCGAACGCGTTGCGCAAACGCTGACCGGATCGGTCCGCTATATTTTCTGGGGCGCACTCGCTGTCGTCGTGATTGCATTGCTCGCAATCATGTCGCGCTTCCTTCCGAAATCGGATCAATAATCACCCGATCTTTTTGCGGAAGAGAAGCGCGCAAAACGCGAAGAGCAAGATCGACATGATGACCAGAATCAAGAGGTGGGGCCAGTATTCGAGAAAGTGCGCGCCGCGGAGAATGATCGCGCGCATGAGCGAGATGAAATAGGTCGTCGGAAGGATTGTGCCGAGCGCGTAAAAGATCCACGGCATCGTTTCGCGCGGAAAAACGAATCCGGAAAAGAAAACGCTCGGCAAGATGAAGGTCATCGACATTTGCAACGCTTGCATTTGGTTCTCCGCCTTGGTCGCGACGAGCAGGCCGAGGCTCAACAGCGCGAAACAGTAGACGAGCGTTGCGAACATCATGGCGATCACGCTGCCGTGGATCGGCACGTGAAAGAGCCAGCGCATGATCGAAAATAAAATCACCGCCATAGTCATGCCGATGCACAGATACGGAATGAGTTTGCCGAGCATGAGTCCCCAGCGACTCAGCGGGCTAACGAGCAACGTTTCGAGCGTCCCCTTCTCGCGCTCGCGCACAACGGCCATCGCGGTTGCGAACGTCGTCCCGATTTGCAAGACGATGCCGATCACGCCCGGAACATAAAAGTTCGGGCTGCGCATGGTCGGGTTGTAAAGCATCTGCGGGCGGATATCGATCGGCGGCGCGCGCTTTCCGGTTTCGCGCAAAAGCGACTCGATCGACTGGGTGAGCGCAACCGAGACCGCGGTGTTCAGCGCTTGCAAGGCGGTCGTCGAATTCGAACCGTCCACGAGCAACTGCACTTGCGCGGGATATCCGGCGCGCACGTTTTGGGTGAACTTCGGCGGAATTTGCAATCCGGCATATGCGTCGCCTTTGCGAATCCAGCTCGACATTTCGTCGCTACTCTGCACTTCGCCGACGACACGAAACGTTTCCGTGTTCACCAACTTGTCGATGAAACGGCGACTATCGACCGTGCGATCTTCGTTCAACACAACCATCGCCATGTGCTTAACGTCGGTGTCGAGCGCGTATCCGAACGCGATCATTTCGACCAAAGGCGGAAAGAACATGAAGAACAATGTCATGGGATCGCGCCAGACGACGATGAACTCCTTGAACAAAATCGCGCCGAGCCCGCGAAATGGTTTCGCTCTCTTCATTCTGTCATCACGCTGCCTTCGCCTTTCGTTCTTCCGCCGCCTCTTTCGCGCTCAAGGTCACAAAAACGTCTTCGAGCGAAGGCCCGATCTCGTGAATGTCGATGTTACTAATGCCGACGCTGTGCAGTTTCGCTTCGATGTCCGACCGCGAAACATTTTCCTCGACGAGCAAGTGCATGGATTGGCCGAAGACCGTCGCGCTGCGCACACCGTGCATTTCGCGCATTGCTTGCAACGCGGTGGTGATGTGATCGCAAGTCACATCGAGCCGCCGCGTGCCGGGCGGACTCACTTCGGGTAAGCGTTTCAATTCGTCGGGCTCGCCGCACATGATCAGCTTCGACATATAAATATAGCCGACGTGATCGCAGCG
>QHOZ01000123.1:2853-11572 GCA_003219495.1 Verrucomicrobiota bacterium
ACAATTCGCGCCGCGCGACCGGATCAATGCCCGCGGTCGGCTCGTCCAAAAACAAAACGGTCGGTTTGTGCATGAGCGAGCACGCCATTGCGAGCCGTTGGCGCCAGCCGCCGGACAACAACGCCGCGCGCCGATCGAGGTACGGTTCCAGGTGGGTGACGCCGATCATTTCATCGCGGCGTTTATCGAGATCGCGCCCGCTCAAGCCGTAAAGTTTTCCAGCGAAGATCAAGTTCTCGTTCACCGTCAGCTCGTCGTAGAGCGAAAATTTTTGCGACATGTAACCGATTATCTCTTTGATCGACTCGGTATCGCGCACCACATCGTGACCGTCGATGCGGGCGGTGCCTTCGCTCGGCTCCAAAATTCCGCACAACATACGGATGACGGTCGATTTGCCGGAACCGTTCGGCCCAAGAAATCCAAAGATCGATCCCTTGCCGACGTTGAACGTCACATGATCGACGGCGGTGAATGTGCCGAAGCGCTTGGTCAAACCTTCGCACTCGATCATCGCGCTCATTGTCGATCTTGCGTCAGGGGGCGTTTGGAAAGTAGACGTCAGCGGCCATGCCCGCGCGAAGACGATCGTCATTGTTCGGCAATCGAATCTTCACGCCGAAGACCTGGCGAATCCGGTCCTCAACCGTTTGTACATTGCGCGGCGTAAATTCGGCCTGGCGATTTACCTGCTCGACCGTTCCGGGAAAATCGACGCCGGGAAATGAATCCACACGCACACGGACCTGATCACCGATTTTGATTTTACCGAGCCAGGGTTCGGGAACGTAAACGCGAACCCAAAGGTGCTGTGGCAGAAGCAACGTCGCGACTTCGCCGTTCGCGGGAAGGACATACCCCACTTTCACGTTAAGCACTTCGAGAATCGATTCGGCGGGCGCGACGACTTGCATCTCTTTCACTTGCGCTTCGATGTCGGCCAGCTGCGCGCGCGCTTGAATAACCTTCACGATGCGCTGTCCGCGCGCTCGGAGTCGTTCGGCGAAACAACTCTGCGCGCGAGCAAATCTTTTTGTCGCTTTGCATCTGAGCGCAAGAATTCCAATTGCGCCGCGGCGGCGTCCGTATCGCGAAGTGCGGTGTCGATTTGCGCCGCCGCCAAGTCACGGCGCGCGCGCAGCTCGCGCGCTTCCAATTGCGCGATGGGTTGATCTTCCTTCAACCGATCGCCTTCCTGCGCGAAAATTTTCTCGACGCGGCCGGCCATGCGCGGACCGACGTGCGCTTCATCTACTTCAATTGTCCCGGAAACAGCGTTCTTTCGGCTATTGCAAGACGACGACAAGATCGACAACGCGAGCAGGAGCAGCGTCGCGGACCACGCCAAGTTCATTCCCGGCACGAACAATTTTCTGGCTAGTCGCATTGGAGCAGGCAAGATGCAGTCAGTCGCTCGTTCGGTAAAGCACTTCACGATGGCTGGTTATTCCGAAACGCCACTCGCGCAGAAACTCGGCATCAAACCGGGGACCATCGTGGTTGCGATCAATGTTCCGGAAAATTATCGCAAACTGCTCGAGCCGATTCCGAGCGGTGTGAATTTCGCGACACGCCCGGTCGGTAATACGAGATTCGTTCACCTTTTTGCGACGCGCCGAAGTGAATTGGCCACTCAATTGTCGATCTTGCGCCGCAAAATTGCCGAAGACGCGGTGCTTTGGGTTTCATGGCCGAAGAAATCATCGGGCGTCGCAACCGACATCACTGAAGATGTAATTCGCGCGGTGGCGCTGCCGCTTGGTTTTGTGGACATCAAAGTCTGCGCGGTGGATCAAATCTGGTCGGGATTGAAGTTGATGATTCGCCGCGAAAATCGAAAGTCGAAGAAATGAGAAAAGGATTGCTCGATCACATTGATCTGCGGGTGAAAAACATGGAGGTGGCAAAGTTTTACGAAAAGTTTCTGCCCCAGCTTGGATTTGTCCGTGAAAAATACGAGCCGTCGCCGAGTCCGGAAGTCGGAGGAGATTTTTGTACGTTTTACTCCGCAGGCGGTGACACGCCCTCGGAATTCTTCGGCGTCACCATCGATAAGAATCATCGGCCGAACGGAACCCGAATCGCATTTTGGGCAGACACGCGCAAAAAAGTCGACGAGATCGCGAAATTGGTGCGAGAGGCCGGCGGCAAAAATTTGGAAGGCCCCGAAATCTGCCAGGAGTACAGCCCCGGCTACTACGCGTGTTTCTTTGAGGATCCTGACGGCAACAAGTTGGAAATTTGCTGCCGCGAGAGTCCAATCATTGCGGAGTAAGCGAAACTCATCGAGGAGTTGATTCGATGAGCGCACATCCGCACGAGCTCGCTATTCTCGAAGAGCACCGGCGCGTCCGATATCTCAAGATCATTGCGCTCTTCAAAATTTTTAAGGGCGCGTTGCTTTTCACGCTCGGGTTTTCGCTTTTGTTTCTCAACAGCCGGCCGACATGGCTCGATCAAATTTCCGATTGGGCGGACGACCAACTGCTTTTGCATCACAGCAAAGCGGTGACGTTTCTATTGAACAAATTGCAGGCCGCGCTTTCGGGCGGAGCACTGCGCGCGACCGGAATTCTTTCGCTTTTCTATTGCGGCGTGCTGTTCACCGAAGGCATCGGCGTTTACATGCAAAAAAGGTGGGCGGAATTCTTAATGATTTTCGCGACCGGCGCGCTCATCCCGCTGGAGATCCGGCATGTCTGGCGCAGCTTGATCTGGCACCGTCCGGTGATTGTTCCGCTCGCCTTGTTACTGGCGAACTGTTTCATCGTTTGGTTCCTCTACATGGTGCTGCGCAGATCGAAGCCGCAACACCGCGCGGAGCCAAAACCCGAGCTCGTTGAAACGCGTTAAGATTTTTTCGCTGCCGGAACGATTCCAAACTCAACCAGCGCTGAAATTGTTTTCTCCATTGGCAGCCCAACCACATTCGTATAAGAGCCCTCGATCTTCTCGATGATTTGGCGGCCAAAACCCTGAGCGGCGTAGGCGCCCGCTTTGTCGAGTGGATTCACTCGCGTGAAGTAGTCGTCGATCTTCGTTCGCGTTAGCGCTTGGAAATAAACGCGCGAGATCTCGGAAAAGCTCGCGGACTTCGCCGGCGCAAGCTGGCAAATGAAAACAGAAGTGCAAACTTCGTGGGCGCGTCCGCTCAATCGCTGCAACATCGCGACCGCTTCGCGTTTGTCTGCGGGTTTGCCGAGCACTTGATCGTCGATTGCGACAAGCGTATCGGCGGCAAGCACCACGTTCTTTGGCGAAAGGCGCGCGGCCGCCATTCCTTTGCGATGCGCGTTCAACGCCGTGAGTTCGCGCAACGTTAGATCGACATCGGAACGTTCGCTGATGTCGGGCGCGGAGATTTTGAAATCGAAACCTGCGTCCAACAACAATTCACGGCGACGCGGCGAACGGGACGCGAGCAGCAACGTCGCATGCACACACCAAATTACGGCGTCGCGGCGGGCGAAGGTCCTCCGCTCCCGGCAGCCGGACCGCCGGGCTTGACCTGGTTCGAACGCGTCATTTCTTTGAAGTCTTTGGGAATTTCGAATTC
Source organism: Verrucomicrobiota bacterium (assembly GCA_003219495.1). The sequence goes on from QHOZ01000123.1 coordinate 6,410, forward strand.
GGCGGAGCTGATCGAGTCCCGCTTGATCGACACAATGGTGGTCGTCATTTCTCCGCCGCCGCCATTGATCACGGTCCTCAATGGGATGCCGGCAAAATCGGTGTAGTCCGGCATTCCCAAATTGCTCGGTTTCCATGCGCCGGAGATTGGCGCTTGCATTTCTTTCAAGATCGCGGCGGAGTCTGGAAATTTCGTGGCCACCCAAAAAGAGGCTTTGAATTGGGGCGCTTCATAAACGAACTCCTCGGTTTCGTAGCCGTTGATGGTCTCCTTTTTGCCGGTCGAGGTCAGTTTGGGCGGCGTGGCGTTGCTGTTGAATTTGTTGAGGGTCTCAGCTGCGGCCTTGATCTGATCGGCAGAAATCTTCAGGTACATTCTCTTGTCGTTCACCAAATTGAGCATCTCGCCTTTCTTCCCATCGATAATGCGAGTGGGCTGCGTCGGCGCGTCGATGCGCTCCATGTCGCCTTTGATTTTGACGGTTGCACTTCCATCCTGGCCGGCGCCTTCGACCTTTTGCACAATGGTCAAATCACCTCGCGCGGAAGCAATTACAAGAATTGTCTGGCAAGCAATGAGAGCAGCAAAAGTCTTCATTCGAGTAGCTAGACCCCGGCTGAGAAAATAGCAAACGTCGTTGCGCCGCGGCAGAAATCGCTTGGCAGTGGTGCGCGCTCACGGCAGATTCCACGTCGCGGCGCGGGCATAGCTTAATGGTAAAGTTCCAGCCTTCCAAGCTGGCCATGCGGGTTCGATTCCCGTTGCCCGCTTTGTTCCATTTGCGCTCTTTCTGACAATTTCACGAAGCCGCGGAATTTCTGTTGACCGATGTAGCGGGCTAATAGGATACTTAGTGCTTCTCAAACGGATACTTTTTATGAAAAAATTGCTAATGGTTTCTAACGGGGCGCAATTGTTTCGCCGCATCGGTGCATCCTTTTTTGCCCTCCTTGCCTGCGTTGCTCTTTCTTTCGCGATCTGGACAGCGAAAGCTCAGTCGCCGACACCAGATGAGAGCGGAGCGAGCGATCCAAACAAGTGCACAATTTGCCATGTTCCACCGGGAAATCCCCCAAACGCTCACACGATTACGATCGGTTGCTCGGCGGTTGACGCGCACATGCGTAACCATCCGGGAGATTGCATGGGACCGTGCCCCTGTCAGGTGACGGGAACACAAAATCCGTAACCGAGTTTATTAGCGGAAAGCCGTTGCGACCCCAGTTGCAACGGCTTTTCTTTTGCGCAGCGCTCGCCTTCTCCACCGAACTGCGCGCTTAATTTAGAATGGTGAAGAAAGCAGGTTTGGTGGGGCGCAGCGCGGAAGTGTTAATGGTTGCGTTGCTCGCCGGGGCGCTCGTTCTGATCGAGATCCTCATCGGCGGGACGCGTTTAATTTTCAGTTTTCCGTCCTACGCGATTCTGGCCGCAGCCGCGCTGCTCACCGTTTTCGTTTTTGTCCGGCCCAAGCCACGTCCGGCGCAGCTCTGTCTCATCAGCGTGGCAATATTTTTGGCCTACATTCTAGTTCGCGCGCTTTTCTCTCCAGTGGTTTACACCGCGCGGCAGGACATTTACTCCGTTGTCGGCGGACTGATTGTATATTGGCTCGTCGCCTTGTTTTGCACTTCCGCAAAACCGCGCGCATGGGTGATCGTCTCTTTGCTTGGGCTCGCGCTCGTCCACGTTTTGGTCGGCGCGATTCAATTCCGCGACGGCAATAATTTCATGCCGATTGAATTTCTTCAGCGGGTCGATTACGGCCGTCGTGCGAGCGGCTTTTATGTTTGCCCGAATCACCTCGCGGGCGCGCTCGAAGTCCTTGGGATCTTCGGAATGAGCATCGTCTGCTGGAGCCGTTTTCCGGTCTGGGGCAAATTACTCATCGGTTACGCCAGTGGAATTTGTTACGTCGGCGTTCTTTTGTCCGGCAGCCGCGGCGGATTTGCGAGCGCCACCGTCAGTCTGATCGTATTCGCTCTCTTAAGTCTGCTGACACTGCGCCGCGCCGGCACTCGTTTGCTTTGGACCGTGGGCGGGATCGGCGTCCTCGTGGCAATTCTCCTGGCCGGCGCCGCACTGCTTTTCATTAAAAAGAACGATTATCTCGCGGACCGCGCGCACAACGCGCTCGATACTGCTCCCGTCCGGCTCGATCTCTGGCACGCGGCCATCGAAGAATGGAAAACATCTCCGCTCTTCGGGACGGGAAGCGGCACCTACCTTTATTACGGAAGGATGTTTCGCACCGAACGAATGCAGTCCGACCCGATCAATACACACAATGATTACCTTCATCTGCTCGCCGAATACGGTGTAATTGGCGGTGCGCTTTTTGTTTTTTTCCTCGTGGCCCATTTGCGGAACGGCTGGAAAAATTTCCAACGCCTCGGCCCAAAACGCGTCGCAGTTTCCCACAACTTTCTTAGTACAAGTCTCGCCTTGAATCTCGGAGCGCTCGGCGCGGTCGCCGCGTACGTCATCCACTCTTTTATCGATTTTAATCTCCACATTCCGGCCAACGCATTGTTGCTCGCGTTTGTGTTCGGGATTCTCGCGAACGCAGGCGTCACACGCGACGAACAGGATCTAAGTGTACCGAAGTCGATCTTCGCCTGGCGCGCGTTGCTGCTGGTGACCGGAATCTTTCTGGCCTGGCAGAGCGTGCGGCTTTTGCCGGGCGAATATTTCGCCGAACATGCGCGGTCCACGCTGCGAAACAACCATCCCGACGAGGCCATGCGCTTCGCATTACGCGGCCTCGAAAGCGAAAAACAAAATCCCTTTCTCTACCAATATCTCGCGAGCGCAAAATTGACCAAATGCGATTCCGCAGCGGATACGTCCGGCCGGGCCGCGTGTTACGAAGATGCACTGTCGGCGCTTCAGAAAGCACGCGACCTCTCCCCCTCCGACAAGACTTTCCTCGTGCCGCTTGCGTTGACCTACGACAACCTTGGCCGTTTCGCGGAAGCGGAATGGATTTACGACGAGGCGCGCTATTGGGACCCGAAATCGATCTATCTAAATGAGTTCTACAAATATCATCTTAGCCGATGGCAAAACCCGCGCCCGACCGCAGAGAATCAAACCGCGGAGCGGAATGAAAAACGCTGAGGCACCAAACGAAGCTGTGCGATAAGATTATGACAAACCGGTTGCTTGTTACTTACCCGAGCCTAGGCTCGCATCGCGCTCTCCCACTGATGAGACGTTTATTCATTGCAATAGCGATGCGCAGGAAGCCGTTTCCTCGACCGGCGGCACGTCGTCCGGCGGTACTTCATCTGGAGGATCGACAACCGACTTGTCGGGGGGCTCTTCCTCCCCCGGTTCGCCGGGCGCCGTTTCAAACGCGCCAAACGCGGCCACTTCAGTTCAAGGGGGTTCGGGTGGAGCGGGCGTTTTTTCTCCCACACCCGTGAAATTTTACGCGAGCGTCTTCGGCGGCTATGACGACAATGTTAACACCAACAATGGCCCGAAAGAGGGATCGTCATATGTGGGCGGAAACGTGATTGCCGATTACACGTTCGGCGATCCGCGATTGCAGATCGCACTGAATGCGGGCGCTGGCGGGGTTTACTATTTAGATCATGTCACCGGTCAGGATTACAACATCGACCTCAAAGGCGCCCTTGGTGTCACCTATAAGTCGTCGCCGCGGCTGACACTTGGAACAAAATTGCTGCTCGAGTATTTGACCGAGCCGAACTTTGACAATGCGAACGGCCTCAATTCGCGAAATGGCAATTACTTTTATACCGACGACGACTTTTTTGCGGAGTACCTGTGGTCGCGCCGTTTCAGCACCAAGACTTCTTACAAATTGGAGGCCTATCAATACGATAATGAATTAGTGGCCCTTTACTCCGACCACTTCATAAATCTTTTCGCCAATGAGTTTCGCTTCCAAATGGTGCCGACCACGCTTTTGGTCGCTGAGTACCGCTACGGGATTGTAACTTATAATAATGAGGGTGCGGTCCTGGTTCCGGCGCAACTTGGCCAGCCGGCCGTCCTTTTGGAAAACGATTCCATGACGCAATACATCCTTGGCGGTCTGGATCACGTTTTTAATCCGCGGTTTACCGGATCGCTCCGCGGCGGTGTGGAACTTCGTTCCTACGATGTAGGCGGTGACCGCACGAGCCCATACTTTGAAGCAACCCTCAACTACGCTGTCGGCAGGCGCACCTCCGTCGGCTGGACCGGACGCTATGGCCTGGAAGAACCAGAAACTCCGGGCGCGCAGAGCCGAACCACCTTTCGAACGGGCCTGCGCGCAAAGTTCGATCTGACCTCGAGGATGAGTTCCACGCTGGATGTTTTTTATAATCATGACGATTACCACGCGGCTAGCGTCACATTCATTCCGTTCACGGAAGAGGCTTTCGATGTTGGCCTTGGGGTCCGATATGCCATCACCTCCCTCATTGGAGTTCAGGCCAGTTACCATTATACAGAAGTGATTTCGGACATGTCCTTCCGGGATTACTCCCGAAACCGCTTCTCGGCTGGCGTGAGCCTAACATTTTGACGCAAAGCAAGGTTTTACTTTGGCGGGCTTTTTGCTAGAATGCAGGCTCTCGCCAAGGGTCCCAACTGGTTATGGCACACAACGACGAAGTTAAGCTTCATTTTCTCGATTATTGGCGGGTGATCCGTATCCGTTGGGTTCTCGTACTGCTCGCGTTCTTCCTAGTCCTCATAACCGCCGCGATTTTCACTTATTTCCAACCCCGCGAATATCGCGCGGACGTTGTCGTGGAAGTAAAATCCACCGCTCAGAATCCGAGGATTTTCAGTCAGGCCGATCCGAGCCAGCCGATTCACGATCCGCAATTGGCGCCGACGGTTTATCAAGTCATTCAACGAACCGGAATTCTTTATCCCGTCATTGATCAGCTGAAGCTGCAAGACAGATGGGCGCGGGAGAACCGCCGGCCTTCCCGTGAGATCACTTACCAAATGTTGCGAAGCAAGCTCGACGTCGACGAGGTTCGCAACACCGATCTTCTTCAGATCAGCGTTTACGATCCCAGTCCGCAACTCGCCGCCGAGATCGCGAATAAAATCGTCAGCGTTTATCAGGACCGCCGGGTTGAGGAAGAAAAAGAAATCATGAATCGCGCGGTCACGGCGATGAACGACGAAGTCGAA
>QHOZ01000124.1 GCA_003219495.1 Verrucomicrobiota bacterium
CCACCGATCTCAACACCGTTCAACACAACGTCATAGGCTTCAGCGCGGATCTCGGAAAATTTGTTGGGGTCGCTAAGCAAATCGACGTCGTCCGCCTTCGGCCGCGTGAACGGATGATGCATCGCGTTCCACTTGTTGTCTTCCGCGCTGAATTGCAGCAGCGGGAAATCCGTCACCCACAAGAAGTCGAGTGATTCATTGCCTTTGAGGAGTTGCTGCACCTCCGCGATCCGCAATCGCAGGCGGCCGAGCACCTCGCAGGCGATGTCCCATTTGTCCGCCGCGAACAAAATTAAATCCCCTTCTTCGATTTTTAATTTCGATTTGAGCGCATTCTTTTCCGCGTCGCTGAAGAATTTCACGATTGGCGATTTCCATTCGCCGGTTTCCACTTTGATGAAGGCAAGCCCTTTGGCTCCGAATGTCTTCGCGATCTCGGTCAGCTCGTCGCTCTGGCCGATCGTGAGAGACGCGAAATTCTTCGCGTTGATCGCTTTCACTACGCCGCCGGCGTCGATCGCGCCGCGGAAAACTTTGAAACTACTCGCGCGAAAATCGTCGCTGAAATCGACGAGCTCCATCCCAAATCGGCGATCGGGCTTGTCGCTTCCGAATCGGCCGACCGCTTCGTGATATGTCGTTCGATCGAACGGAGTCTTGATGTCGATCTTGCGCGTTGCTTTGAAGACCGCCGCCAACATTCCTTCGGTCAGCTTGAAAAAATCTTCGTCGCGAAAACACTTCGCGATTTGGAAATATTTCTCCACACCGGCGACCTGGAGAAGCTGCTTGTATTGCTGCGGCGCTTGCGGCAACGCGTAAAATTTTCCAGGCATCAAGCGGCTCGGAACGAGAAAGTCTCGCGCGCCTTCCGGTGTGCTCTTGGACAAAATCGGCGTCTCGATTTCCAAATAGCCCTGCGAATCTAAATAATCGCGCGTCGCTTTCGCGGCGCGATGTCGAATTCGCAAATTCCGCGACAACTCCGGGCGGCGGAGATCGAAGTAGCGATAAGTCAGCCGCAAATCTTCGTTATGGATCTCGGCGTCGATTGGAAACGGCAGATCGTCCGCGCGGTTCAAAATCCTCAGCTCGGTCGGAATTAATTCGATGTCCCCAGTCGCGAGTTTCGGATTTTCCGTTCCCGGAACGCGCGGCGCGACTTTGCCCGCGACCTGGATCACGTCTTCGCTTCGCAAACCGTGCGCTTGTTTCGCGAGCTCTGCGTTTTCCTCCGGACGAAACACAACCTGCGTGAGACCTTCCCGATCGCGCAGATCGATAAAAATCACGCCGCCATGATCACGCGAAACACCTTGCCGATGTCCGTTTTGCGAAGTGAATTGCAGTCGTGCGTGCGATACATGATCAAACCGAGCCGGGCACGTTGAAGAATTTCGCGACGCTGTCCAGCAGCGCGTCGTTGGGGATTAATGATTCTTCGCGCGTCGCGAGAATTTTGACTTTCACCTGCGGCCATTCATCGCCGTAAAGGAGTGCGATTCGGGCGCCGGCGTTTTCCGCGGCTTGAAATTGTTTGGCGACCTTGTCGGCGGTGAGCGGATAATCGGCGCGATAACCGCGATCGCGGAGCACCTGGATTTGCTCGAGCGCGTCGACGCGGCGCTCTTCCTTCGCGATGACAGCGAAGATGTCGATCTTGTTTTGCTCTTTGATCGCGCCTTCAAGTTTTTCGCGCGCCGCCGGTCGCTCGCGCAATAATTCGCCGAGGACGACATCGCCCATCGCGAAACCGAGCGCTGGCATTTTCACGGCGTCGTCGCTGAGCAATCCGATCAAATTGTCGTAACGCCCACCGCCGGCAATCGCGCGCAATTTCGCCGCGCGATCGAACACTTCGAAAACCGTTCCGGTGTAATAAGCGAGACCGCGCACGATTTTCACATCGATGTCGACAAAACCAGCGAGGCCGCGCGCGCCGAGCCCATCGACTAATCGATCGAGCTTTCCGCTCCGCCCGCCGTTGTCGAAAACTGAAAACACGGGGCCCGCAAGATTTCCGAGTTTCTCTTCAGTTTTCTCGCGCGGCTCGCGTCCTGACTTGTCGATGATCTGCAAAACTTCTTCCCAGCGATCGGTCGGAAGTTTTTGTTCGCGCAAAAAGTCCGTCCAGAATTCACGGTCGCTGATTCGAACGACAAAATCTTCTTCGGTAAGGCCGAAGGCGCGCAGAATGTCGATGCAAAGCGCAATGAGCTCGATGTCCGCGGCGAAATCGCTCTCGCCAATAATGTCGCAGTTCAGTTGATAGTGTTCGCGCAGGCGGCCGCGCTGTTGTTTCTCGTAACGATAAAATTGGCCGATCGAAAACCATTTGAGCGGTTTTTTGTAGGCGCGTTCGTGACTGGCGACAACGCGCGCGAGGCTCGGCGTTAATTCCGGCCGCATCGAAACTTCGCGCTCACCTTTGTCGGTGAAATTGAAAAGCTGATCGACAATTTCGGCGCCGCTTTTTTTTCGGTAAAGATCGGTCGGCTCGAGCACCGGTCCGTCCCATTCAACGAAGCCGTAGCGACGGGAAACTTCGCGCCAACGGGCGAAAATGTAATTCCGCGCGGCGCAGTCGTCCGGCAGAAAATCCCGAAAACCTGGAAGCGATTGCATCATTTCAAAAACCGGCAAGGCCACTGCGCACGAACCATTTATGCGGTCGAATAAATGGCCGCTGCCTGAAGTCAAAGGTCTTCACAAGAAAGAGTATTGGTTAACCAAAGCAGAGGAAACTATGAAAGAAACTACATTAGCGAAAATAATGGCCATCGCTTGCGGTTTGGTCGCTGTCACAGCAATGGCGCAAACTTCAACAACGGTCGTCACAAAGGATGCGGCTGCGGGAACTGCCGTCACTGAGACGAGCACCGTCAGCTCAGCGGGAACAATCACCACCTACACACCCGGCAGCGATTACATCATGTTCCGGGGAACAACGGGCGCACCGGTCCGTTATTATTACAGCAAAGACACAACAGTCCTCGATCCTGAAGGTCACACTGTGACCTGGTCGGCTGTTCGTCCCGATGCTCCGGCAACGGTCTACTACGTCAAAGAAGGCGACCGCATGCTTGTGCGCAAGGTTGTGCTGAGCAAACCAACCGTCGTGGAAAAAGAAACCACGACCACGACTACCACGACCCAGAAGCCATAAGCGGCTGGATTAAGTAGTCAGTCAAAAATTCAAAGCGCTCGCGAAGAAATTCGCGGGCGCTTTTTTGTCCGAACTGGACTGGCCCTCTCAATCTCCGTAGCCCCGCGGAAATTTCTGATGCCAGTTCCACGCGCTCTCAATGATCGTGTCGAGCGATTGGAACTGCGGCCTCCAACCAAGCTCGCGCTTAATTTTTTCCGACGCGGCGATTAACCTCGGCGGATCGCCCGGGCGGCGCGGCTTCTCCACGATGTCGATCTTCCGACCAGTCACTTTTCGGCAGGCATCGATCACTTCGCGCACGCTCGAGCCGCCACCGGTTCCGAGATTGTAAAAATCGCTTTGCTTCGCATCGAGCGCGAGAATGTGGGCGCGAGCGAGATCGAGAATGTGGATGTAATCGCGGATGCAGGTGCCGTCGGGTGTTTCGTAGTCGGTACCAAAAATTTCCACTGCGGCCTTTTCTCCGAGCGCGACCTTCAGCACGTTCGGAATGAGATGTGTTTCGACGCGATGATCTTCACCAAACTTCTCCGACGCCCCGGCGGCGTTGAAATAACGAAGGCAAGTAAAGTTCAACCCGTGGATCTCGCCGTACCAACGAAGAATCTTTTCGAACGCGAGCTTTGATTCACCGTAGGGATTGATCGGCCGCTTGGGCGTTTCCTCATCAATCGGCACGCGTTCCGGTGGACCGAAAATCGCGCAGGTCGATGAGAACACGATTTTGTTCACGCCCGCGCCGACCATTGCGTCGAGAAGATTCAAGCCATTCGCGATATTGTTTCGAAAATATTTCGACGGGTTCTGCATCGATTCGCCCACCAGCGCGTTCGCGGCAAAATGCATGACCGCATCCGGCTTCTGCTTGGTGAGGGCGCCCTCGATCGATGGTCGATCTTGGAGGTCGCCGTGAAAAAATTCCGCGCGGGGATCAAGCGCGGCGCGATGACCTTCGCTCAAATTGTCGAAGACCGAAACGCCGTGGCCTTCGTTGAGCAACAGCTCGGCGCAAACACTGCCGATGTAACCTGCGCCGCCGACGACGAGAATTTTCATTCTCGGCAAATTCGCCGGACTGCGGCGTTAATCAATCGTGCGGCCGGGTGAATTTTTCGCGACTGATGGCTTCGAGGTCGGGGACTTGGCGGACGATTGATTCGAGCTAGTCGCAACCCGCGCTGCCGAAGTTGAGTTCTTCTTGTGCAGTGACGAGACCATCTTTTGCAC
>QHOZ01000125.1:0-1582 GCA_003219495.1 Verrucomicrobiota bacterium
AAGCCCTAAATGCATAAACGCGCCCGCAAAGTAATGGGGCAATTGCGTATCGCGCAAGGTGAAAGCATCGCGCTTGTTGATAATCGTCCAGCTTGCAGCATTAGTATGAGCGATTGCCGGTGTCCCGCAGCTCAAAGAACAGCGCCTGGAATGAAGTCGTCGCCATTATCTTACTCGGCGCCGGAACGCTGCTCTTCCTCGCGCTGATCTCCTACAATCCGAAAGATCTTCCGTCCTGGGTGCCGTGGAGTTATCTCTCGCCCCCAAACAAACCCGCCCAAAACTTTATCGGACCGTTCGGCGCGATCATTGCCGGCTTTTGTTATCTCACGCTTGGAGCGGCATCTTATTTCATCGCGAGCGTTCTGTTCTTCTTCGGCGGCGCTAAATTGTTTCACCTGAATCTTCGGATCCTGCCGCGCCTGCCGTGGGTTTTCCTCTTCGTCGCGTCCGGCGCGTGCTTGCTGCAATTGCAAACGAGTTACCTGCGCGGCTGGAAACACGCATTCAATATTCAAGGGCCGGGCGGCTGGGTCGGTTATCTTTTCGGAAAGACACTGTTGCTCACCTCGATGGGCAAAGTCGGCTCGATCATTCTTTTAGGCGCCATCTACGTCGCCAGTTTAATTCTCATGACCGGATTGCGGCCGATTCATTTGGTCCAGCAAACTGTCGCCGGGACAGGAAACATGTTCGCCCGGCTGCATGAATGGCGGTTGCATCGGAAATTGCGCAAGGCGGACATCAAAGAACAACTCGAGATCAGCAAGAACGAATTGGCGAAGCAACGACGCTCGATTGAAAAACAGCTCAAGAAAAAAGGCGCGCCAGTTCCGGAACCTTCCGCCGCGCTGATTTCCCCGGAAGAATTGGCGGATCGTCCCGCGCCGAAAGTTGTCGACACAACCGCGCTGCCGGAAGAATCACCGCGCAAGAAACCTTCGCTCGCGGAATTGCGCGGCGCGACGTCTTCAAGATCGACATCGAGCGCACCAAGTTTCTCGAGTGGTTCGTGGGACCGGACGAAATACACATTGCCCGGTCTCGATTTATTGAATGAGCACGATCCGGAAGGTCGCGGCGGCGCCGATCCCAGCGAATTGCAGCGTGTTCAACAAACGCTCATCGACACGCTCGGCCAATTCGGAATCGCGGTCGCGCCGGGCGACATCACCAAAGGTCCGACGATAACGCGCTACGAAGTTTATCCCGCGAAAGGTGTGCGCGTGGACAAAATCGTGAGTCTCGAGCGCGATCTCGCGCGCGCGACGCGCGCCGAACGAATCAACATTCTCGCGCCGATTCCCGGCAAAGACTCGGTCGGCATCGAGCTCGCGAACACGCGCAAAGTCACCGTCACGCTGCGCGAATTGCTTGAATCGCTCGATTGGGAAGAAGCGAAAACGAAGAGCAGAGTTCCGCTCGCGCTCGGCAAAGACGTTTACGGTAAAGCGATCATCGCCGATCTCGCGCAAATGCCACACTTGCTCGTGGCGGGCACGACCGGCGCGGGCAAAAGCGTCTGCATCAACGCGCTCGTGGCCAGCATGCTCTTCCGATTCACGCCCGAAGAGCTGCGCTT
>QHOZ01000125.1:1607-17602 GCA_003219495.1 Verrucomicrobiota bacterium
TACTGCTCGCCCTGCGCTGGTTGATCGACGAAATGGAACGCCGCTACAAGATGTTCGCGCGTGTCGGCGTGCGAAACATCATCAGCTTCAACGCGCGTCCGAAAAAGAAAACGGCGGCGGAAATCGGCGAGGCGCCGGAACAGGATGGCGGCCAAATGAAAGTTCCGCGCGAAGACGAAATTCCGATTCCCGAAAAAATTCCGTATGTCGTCGTCCTCATCGACGAGCTTGCCGACTTGATGCAGACCGCGTCGGCCGATGTCGAAAGCGCGATCGCGCGGATCACGCAAATGGCGCGCGCTGCCGGAATTCATTTGATCGTCGCGACTCAAACGCCGCGCGCGGACGTGATCACGGGTGTGATCAAAGCGAACATTCCGAGCCGGATCGCGTTTCAGGTTGCGAGCAAGATCGACAGTCGCGTGATTTTGGATGAGAACGGCGCGGATCGTTTGTTAGGCCAAGGCGATATGCTTTACCTACCGCCGAGCGCGTCACGATTGATCCGCGCGCAAGGCGTGCTTGTGACCGACGAAGAAATTCGGCGGCTGGTTGAGTTCGTTTCCGCGCAAGGCCGGCCGGTGTTCGATCCGAGCATGCATGAAAAGCTGGAAGCGGCCTCGAGCGGCACCGAGGAAGTCAGCGAAGAAGACGAAGAACTCGTGGAGAAATGTTTCGAGATCATTCGCCAGGAAAAGCGCGCGTCGACTTCGTTGCTGCAAAGACGGTTGCGATTGGGCTATACACGGGCGGCGCGGATCGTTGATATTCTGGAGCAGCGCGGTATTTTGGGTCCCGGTGAAGGCGCCAAGCCGCGTGAGATCCTGGTCGATCTCGACGCCGCTGTTTAACTGGCAAATCTCCTCATGACAATTGAAGGTCTCGGCAAGAAATTTCAGGATGCGCGTTTGGCTCGAGGGCTAACCCTTGACGAAGCCGCGCGGCTGAACAAAATTCGCCCGTCGCGTCTGGCGGAGATCGAAGCCGACGATTTTTCCCAGTTCCCGAGTCTCGCCTACGCCAAAGGCTTCCTGTTGATCTACGGAAAATTTCTCGATGTCGATGTCACGCCGTTTCTCGACGCGTTCGAAACGTCACGCGAAGTGACGGTGGACGGTTATTCGTATTTACTAGACCAACCCGCGCCAAAACCGCAGCGCGTGCGGACGACGCGCGCACCGACCGTTCGCAGACAACGCTCGTCGAGGAGTGGCGATCGGAGTTCGCCTTGGCCGGTATTAATCGGCATCGGCGTGCTCATTCTCGGTTTCGTTTTGATGCGATTGATCATGAATATTCAACGCATCGCGCCGCATCAAATGGTTGGAGTTGCGCAATCAACCCCAGCGGAATCGGCGCCTCCACAACAGCAGGCTCCGCCTCCTCAACAACAACAAGCACCTCCACCGCCAAAGCAGGCTCCGCCTCAACCAGTTCGCCAAGCGCCGCCGCAACAAGCGCAACAAGCTCCGCCCGCGCAAGCGCCGCCAGCGTCGGTCGCGCCAGTTGCTCCGTCGCGCGCGCCGTCTCCGCCGCCGGCCGCGGTTGTTGAAAAGAAAACGGAACAACCGGTTTCAACTGCGCCTCCATCTGTTGCCCCTGCGACTGCGACAACTCCGAATGCATTTGCGAACGCGAAGGCGGCTGGGAAAGCCAGTCCGGTCGCGACGAAAGAACCTGAAGTGCGGCGTGCAGAACCGGTGCGGCCTGAGGATTTAGCGAAAGCCGGCGTCACGCCAACAACCACAACGACAACGCAAAAATTTGCGGCCACCACTTCCTCCGCAACTTCTGCGGCCGCGGTCGCGCCTACTGCAGAGGGAGCGAATTCAGTTGCGATCAAACCATTGAAGAAAACTTACATTAAGGTCGTGGTCGACGACGGATCGGCGTTTGAGCGCTGGATTTCCCCTTCCGACGGCACGGTAGAATTTCGCGGACAAAAAATCGCGGTTCGCGTTTTGGATCGAGACGCGATTCAAATTCGAAAGAACGGCAAGCCAGTTGCCGGTGGCGACGAAGACGTCACGGTCGAGTAGCAATTGTCGATCTTGCGCAGATGAGCACAAAAGTCGGCATGATCAGTCTCGGCTGCGCCAAAAATCTGGTGGACGCCGAGATCATGCTCGGAAGCGTGTTGGCGCGGGGGATGGAAGTTACTTCATCGGCTGATGAAGCGGACGTGCTGGTGATAAACACCTGCGCGTTCATCGATTCCGCCAAAGAAGAATCGATTGAGGCGATTTTGTCCGCGCATCAAACGCGCGGCCTGAACAAGCGCGCCGGGCAAAAATTGATCGTGAGCGGATGCATGTCGCAGCGATTTGCGCGCGACCTGCGCGAGGAAATGCCTGAAGTCGATGCGTTCATCGGCCTCGACCAGGTGAAGGAGCTCGGCGCGATCGTTGAGCGCGTTCTTGCGAAGGACGATGTCGATCTTGCATTCGCGAACGCGCGACCGACTTACATTCCCGATTACGACACGCCGCGGTTTCGCCTCACGCCGTCACACTCCGCGTATGTGAAAATCGCCGAAGGCTGCAATCATCCGTGCACTTTTTGCGTCATTCCGCAGATGCGCGGCAAACATCGGAGCCGAACGATGGAATCGGTGCTCACCGAAATCCGCCACCTCGTCGCCGAAGGCGTTCGCGAGTTCAATCTGATCAGTCAGGACACGACTTACTACGGAATGGATTTGTGGTCGGAGAAAGCGGGACCGCGTCAACCGATCGATTCGGCGCGCGGACCGACCTTGGTCGCGTTGCTTCGCGAGATTGAAAAGATCGAAGGCGATTTCTGGGTGCGGCTGCTTTACACGCATCCGGCACACTGGAGCGACGAACTAATCGAGACGATCGCTGCTTGTCGAAAAGTGGCGCGTTACATCGACATCCCGCTTCAGCACATTCACGAATCGATGTTGCAACGCATGCGCCGCGAAACTTCACGCGAGCACATCGAGCGTTTGATCGACAAATTGCGCGCCGGAATTCCCGGGCTCGCCATTCGCACAACGTTCATCGTCGGTTTTCCGGGCGAGACGGATGAGGAATTCGAATCGCTGCTCGAATTCATCGAGCGCGTTCGCTTCGAGCGGCTCGGAATTTTCAAATATTCGCGCGAGGAAGGATCGCGCGCCGCAAAAATGCCGGATCAATTGCCGACGAAAATTAAAAACGCACGATATCGCGAGGCGATGTCGATCCAGCAAAAGATCGCGCATGAGCTGGCGCGCGAGAAGATTGGCCACGAGTTGAAGTTGCTCGTCGATCAGCCTTTGGTCGCGCGCACGGAAACGGACGCGCCGGACGTCGATACGCGCGTGATTTTGTCCGAGGCAGCTCCCGTCGGCGAATTCATTACCCGAACGATCACCGGTGCGCGTGGTTACGATTTGCTCGGGTAAACGAGTTTTTCGCGCCGAAAAACAAATTCCCTAGTGACAAAATTCGCGTTGTCGGGCAACCTCTTAGTGGACTGTCCGTCGCTGCATGGCCGATTCGAACGAACCGAAAAAAGAGACGGTGCGAATCATGGTTTCGCACCCGCCAAGCTCATCTTCACCCCCGCCCGCTCCGCCGCGAGACACGGTCAGGATTCAATTGCCAACGCGCCCGCCGGCAAATCCTGCGGCGGCCCCGGTTGATTCCGCTTCTCCGATCCGCGCCAGCGCCGCGGCAATGCCCGCGCCGGTGACAACTTCGTCGCCGAAAAAAGAAACGGCGCGAATCACTGTGCTTCCGGATCCACCGGCGAAATCTCCGGTGCAGATGAAAAAAACGCAGCCATTGATAGATTTGCCGGCGATGGAAAAGCCCGCCACGACGGTGACGGTTGCGCCGGCGCCGGAGCCGAAAACGCCGCAGCCGTGGGTTGAGCAAGTGCCGATGCCGCTCTGCTGGGGATTGGTCGCAGTTTCAGCCGCCATTTTAATTTTGCAGATTTGGAATTATCTTTCCTGATGGCTACAACGGATACCTCGGCGACAATTAATCTCGACGAATCAAATTTCGACAAAGAGATCAACGGCGACAAACCAGTGCTGGTGGATTTTTGGGCGGAATGGTGCGGGCCGTGCAAACTGATCGCGCCGTTACTCGACGAAATCGCGCGTGAAAAAGCCGGCGTAGTGACGATCGCAAAGGTCAATGTCGATGAAAACCAGAGTCTCTCGCTCAAGTACAACATCCGCGCGATCCCTTCGCTGCTCTTTTTCAAAGGCGGCCAGCTGCGTGACCAGGTCACGGGCATGACGAGCAAGAAAGATTTGCTCAGCCGGATCGAAGGTCTGGCGTAACTGCTTCAAACTGCGGGAATTTCCGCGGCTCACGGGAATGAGACGTGCTGCCTTTAGCGGCATATGTTCTCAGAACCGGAGCTTCATCGAATGAAGATTCTCGTGATCGATGATGACGAATTGTCGGTCACACTTTTAGAGCAGTTCTTGCAAAGGCAAGGGTACACCCGCGTGATGAGTGTCACCGATTCACAAAAGGCACTTGAAACATGTGCAGCGTTTGATCCCGATCTGATTCTTCTCGATCTCATCATGCCCGGGATGGATGGCTTCGCGGTGCTCGAAGCGCTCCGCGCCGATGTCTCGGAAAGATTTTTGCCAATCGTCGTGCTCACTGCCGACATTACGGAATCATCGAAAGCACGCGCTCTCGAAGCAGGAGCAACCGATTTCTTAGTGAAGCCGGTCAGCCAAACGGAAGCCCTGTTGCGAATTCGCAATCTCTTGGAGACTCGGCGTCTAAACGTCCTTCTTCGAAATCAACGTGCTGCGTTGGAAGAAGCGGTGCGCGAACGCACGGTCGAGCTGCGAGAAAAAATCGCGGAGCTCGAGGCGGCCAATCACCGGCTGCAGACATCGGCCGCTTTCGCTGGCCGCTAGAGTTCAGAGAATTCGCGGTTTTCATCGGCTGTCGCCCGCGTGCGACGGTCGCTGCAGTTCAATCAAGTCGTTATGGTAAAGTAACGATTCAATATTCTTCACGATAACCTGAAATCCAATGAACCAGTCACCCGATAATCCAAACTTCCTCGGCCTTCGCACTGCGATTTATCACGCACCGGATTTGGACAAAGCGAAGGAGTGGTATTCGAAAGTTCTCGGCCTCGAGCCCTACTTCGCCCAGCCCTTTTATGTGGGCTTCAACGTTGGGGGTTACGAGCTCGGCCTCGATCCCGATCCGTCTTCCAAATCTGAAGGGGCCGGCGGCGTGACCGTTTATTGGGGCGTCGCTGACGCGAACGCTGCGTTGCAACGATTGCTTTCACTCGGCGCGACTGAGCGCACCGGGGTCCAGGAAGTTGGTGAGCGAATTCGAGTCGCCACGGTGCTCGATCCGTTCGGCAATGTATTCGGCATTATCGAGAACCCGCATTTCAAGCTCGCGGACGAGTGAGCATTTTGCGCCCGGCGGGGGTCGAACCCACAACCTTTGGCTCCGGAGGCCAACGCTCTATCCAGTTGAGCTACGAGCGCGAAACGAAACTCGCGAGTATAGCTCAAGAACGATCTCGTCCAAGATCGACATCTACTCGCCGCGTTAAACCGGGAGACAGTTTAGAAGTTCACGCGCACGCCGGCGGTGACTGAAAGATTATCGAAATTGTCGCGCCCGTACTCAGTGTCGACGTTGGCGTAGGTCGAAACGCTCTCATTCCACAACACGGCAAAGCCGCTGCTGAGCAGCGCACTATCGTGGCCGGTGCCGGGACCATTGACGCTAAGGATGTTTGCACCCAACGCGTGCAACGCGAAGCGTGAAGCGATTCCGTAGGCAGTGTCGTAGAATTCATGTTTCCAAACGGCGCGCGATTGGGTTCGCAAAATAACATGGCCCCAGAGTTTCCAGTCGGCGGATGAATGCAACCCAAGCGTGCTTCGAAGTGAATCCTGGCTCTGATCCGGAAAATCGAGAGCGAGGATCGAGGTGTCCTCCTCGGTGAGCAGTGCCAGTGAAAATCGTAACCGGCGTTGATAAAGGTATCGAATTGCCAGCCATCGGTTGAACCGTCTTCGAAACCGAAAATGTCCGCGCGGTGCGTATCGTAATTGTTGTAGCCGCCATCGACCGCGCCCTGCACATAGAAACCGTGACTAAACCATGTCGCATAGAGCCCAACGGTGCCGCTATCGACAGTTAGATCGCCATCGCTGAGCGAAAACAATTGATCATCGAAGTCTGCGGCCGACCGCGTATAACCGGCGAAGAGACCGATCGCAAAGTTGCTGCACACGCGATAGTCCGCGCCGAGCGTGAATCCGCCGCTTGTGATTTCATAGCCGGGACGCGCAAAGGCGCCGTTGTCGTCGCGGTCGATATCGATGAATTGACCAGTCCCGCTGAGGAAAAAACCCCATCTTGAGTTTGGCTCGGGGTAGTTCGACGCCATCCCGTTATTCACCGGCAACACGGCGGTCTTGCCGTCGGTTGGCAACAGCGCGGTTTTGCCATCGGATCGGCCCTTACCGCCGCTATAATCTTTCGTGTCGGCGCCGCTGACTTCAATTGACGGTGGACACAAGTTAGCGCCGTCGCGAATCGCATCCATCCGCCGCTCCAGATTCAGCGCCTGCGTCGTCGCGTTGGCAAAGCCGATTTGGAAAATCGCGGAGAATTCTTCGGGATCGTTACTAAAAAGAAACGCCAGCGCGTCCATGCCGTTTAGCAAGACTGTTCGGACCGAAGTCGCCGCCATTGATTGCGTAGAGGACATTGTGGCTGTCGAAGGCGAGAGCATTGATGGAGCCTCCTGGTAGCGGCGCTCCCGACATGTTTGTGACAACGGTCGTTAGGCCGGTGTTTTTATCGACGATGCGAAGCGGTCCGTTAGGGCCGCTGCCAGTAAAGTAAAGGACGTCCTGTGAATTTGCCGCGAGCCCGGATCCGAATGTGCTTAGCCCTGCGTTACCAACATCGGTCGCCGCTCCCGTGGCCTTGTTAATAATATGAAGATCGTCGCGACTCGGTTCAGCCCAGCCATACAACGTTCCGTCCTTGGTAAAGGCGAGGTCGGCCATGGTGTGATTGGGAACGCCGAAGTTGCCCACGAAGGTTCCGGTCCCAGTAATTGGATTAAGCGTGATCAAATCCCCGGCTGAGAGTCGATTTGCAGTCGAGCCATAAAGCACCCCCGTGGTCGGATCGAAACGCAGTCCGGTGATGGAGAAACCTGTTGGACCGAGATCGACTAGAACCGATCCGTTGGCAGGATTTAAAATATATAAATCGGTTAAACTGCCGCCGCCCCTGGCACCGAACAAAATGTTCCGGCTCTGCGCCTGGGATGTCGTTACTGCCAGAAAAAGTGTAATGGCTGCCGCCAGAGCATAGCGAATCCCTGTTTTCACGGCCGCCGTTGTATCTGTTTCCCTGAGTCGCGGCAAGCGCCGATTTGTCATACCTGCCCGCACAAGAGCGCCCGCCTTATTCGACATCTCCATTTGCAATTTAAGCCTGGCCGATTGAATGTGTGCGCCCGGCTGCTGCGCGGCCGGGCTCATTATGAACCGCATTATCGATCTCATCGAAAAAGAGCAGCTAAAAGACGACGCTAAATTCAAAGTTGGCGACAGCGTGCGCGTGCATACGCGCGTCGTCGAAGGAGATAAGGAACGAATCCAGATCTTCGCGGGAATCGTGATCGGTCGCAAAGGTCGCGGCTTGAATGCGACATTCACTGTTCGTCGCATTTCTTACGGCGAAGGTGTCGAGCGCGTTTTCCCGACAAACTCGCCGCGCATCGCGAAGATCGAGATCGAAACGCCGGGAAAAGCCCGCCGCGCGAAACTCAATTATCTTCGCCAGCGCAAAGGCAAGGAAGCGACCAGTGTTCGCGAGTGAAAATTAACTGAATCGCATTTCAGCGTTTCAGTTTTTCAGATTTTCTGTATTTTCGCGCCGATGGCGTATCGGCGCTGCGGATTTCGTTACGAAAGGAAATTACGCGCCACTGGCGTCGTTCGGATCGCCGGAGTCGATGAAGCAGGGCGCGGCGCGTTAGCCGGGCCAGTCGTCGCCGCAGCGGTTGTGCTGCCGGAAAAATTCAAACATCGAAAGCTCAACGATTCGAAACAGCTTTCGCCGGAACGTCGCGACGAAATTTACGATCAGCTGGTTTCTAATTGCGACATCGGGTGGGCGGTCGGCATTGTGGATCATCTCGAGATCGATCGGATCAATATTTTGCGCGCATCGCATGAAGCAATGCGCATCGCGCTCGGAACGCTCACGATTGCGCCAGAGCACGTGCTCATCGACGGGCTGCCGGTTTTTCCATTCCCTTTTCCGCAAACCGCAATCGTCGACGGCGACTGTTACAGTTTGACCATCGCAGCCGCGAGCGTGATCGCGAAAGTGACGCGCGACCGGATCATGCGTGACTTCTGCGCGCAATTTCCGGAATATTGTTTCGACCAGCACAAGGGCTACAGCACCGAACTGCATCTCTCCAGACTCCATGAATTTGGACCCTGTCCGATCCATCGCCGCTCTTTCGAGCCGGTGGCGCAACCGCTTCTCGCGCTCGAAGGATTCGTCGCCTGAACATCTTCGTCGCGGCCGGCGCGGCGAAAAGCTGGCCTGCAAATATCTGCGACGTCGCGGTTACAAAATTCTCTACCGCAACTTCAAGGATCGCACGGGCGGCGAAATCGACATCGTTTGCCGCGACGGTGACACGCTCGTATTCGTGGAAGTAAAGACGCGCGGCGACGAAGAATTTGGCCGGCCGATCGAAGCGGTGGATCGACAAAAGCAATTCCGCATTTCCAAAGGTGGACTCGCGTGGCTGCGATTGCTCGACAATCCCGACGTCATCTTTCGATTCGATGTCGTGGAGGTCCTCATGCCGCGCGATGCGGATCCGCGTTTCGAGTTAATTCAAAACGCGTTCGAATTGTCGCAGCCCTACCTTTACTGAGCGTTACATCAATTCGTAAGAGAGAACGCTCAGGCAATAGATCGACGCGGTTTCTACGCGCAGAATGATCGGGCCGAGTGTGATCGGCTGACAGCCGTGCGATTTCGCCAGCGCCAGCTCGGCCGGAGTGAAATCCCCTTCGGGTCCGACCATCATCAGAATGCTTGTCGGACGATCGCGATGTTGCTCTGCGTAATCGCTCAGGACTTTTTTCAGATGAATTGCGTCCGGCTGCAGCGAACCTATCAATCGGAGATCGACCGCTCCGCTCTGAGAAAAGAAATCTTTCATTTTCTCCGGCGCGCGCACGGTCGGCAGCCAGTTCTGTCCGCATTGCTTGGCCGCTTCGATCGCGACCTGCTGCCACTTTTCGCGTTTTTGTTGGGCTTCCGTTTTATCAAGATCGACAATCGTGCGCTCTGAAATCAGCGGCGCAATCTCGGCGGCGCCGATCTCGACCGCTTTTTGCACGATGAGGTCCATGTTTTTCCCTTTTGGAATCGCCTGCCCCAGAGTGATGCGACAGCGCAGTGGCCGCGTTTCGCTCTCCGTTAACTTCCGCAGCCGGATTTCATCCTTCGCAAGATCGACAATCTCCGCAGTGATCTCCCGGCCTTGGCCGTTGAAAAGAACGGCGCGGTCGCCGCGCTTCATTCGCAAAACGTCGCGCGCATGATGGGCTTCGCCGTCGCGCAGGACCAATGCGTCGCGGTTCCAGTTTTCAGGCGCGATGTAAAAGCGATGCATTCAGCGGCTACAATACCGAATGCGTTATTTTTCGCTGTGAAAACTGCTCGTAACGTCTGCGAGCTCAGCCTTGTTCGCGTCCCAGCGCGATTTCAAAGTCCAGGCGAGGATCTGATGAAACGAATCGCCGTCATCGACGGTGGAGTGCAGAAAAGTGAGGACAGAGTCTTTCTGGGTGCCGGTGATTTCATCTTGCAACGCGGGGTGTTCATCAATGGTGATCGATACCGGCGTGGTCGCTGACGAGTTCGCCATGTCCTTCGTCATCTGGTCGCGCATCGTTTGATGGCGTTGCTCCAATGTCATGGGGCTATCAGTCGATTTCGGGTAACTGATCACGATCACGTAGAGTTCTTTGTCTTTGCGCGAGGCTTGCAGCGACGCGCGCTTGTTCAAATCCGTTCGCTGCACCCAAAAACCCGAAGTGGTAACTTTCAACTTGCCGTCTTCCGAAGTGATCTCCTTTTGCTGCACCGCAAGCTCCTTCAAACGCACGCGCTCGGCACGAATCATATCGACGAGCATGATCCCGCCGAGCACGCCGAACGGGATTTCGAGATATGCAATGATGAGCGCGGCGATTGCGAAGTTCATCCCGCCAAGCGCTCCGTTTGACCGGCGAATGCGGGAACGAGCTTTGTGTCCGCAAATGATCGCGGGAATCGAGGCCAAAAGAAGACAGGAGATCCACGACAAAATCGCGAGCACCAAACTGACAATTGCGAGCGGATCGGTACGAGCCGCCGGTGGAGAGGGAGCGGGCTGCTGAGGCAGCGGCGGAGAAGGTGGTTCGTCGGCCATTGCGCCGTTTTAGGCAGGGCGCGCGGAAAATTGCAAGCTGCTGCGCGAAGATGAATTGCGCCCGATCGGCCTAACGAAAGAATTCTTTCGCGCGTTCGAAGAAAGATTTGTGAATCGGACTGTTTTCTTCGCCGCAGAGCGCAGAGAATTCCTGCAGCTTCGCGCGCTGCTCCGCGTTCAATCTGGTCGGCACTTCAACCATCACCCGCACTAGGAGATCGCCGCGCTCACGTCCATTCACGTGCACGATGCCTTTCCCACGGAGCTTAAAGACCTGCGCGCTTTGCGTTCCCGCCGGAATTTTCACATTGGCTTTGCCTTCCAAGGTTGGAACGGGAACTTCGCCGCCGAGCGTCGCGACCGTGAACGCGATCGGCACTTCGCAGTATAGATTGTCCTCATCCCGCTGAAATATTTCGTGTTCCTTGACGTGAACGACGACGTAAAGATCGCCCTGCGGTCCACCGCGAATCCCGACCTCGCCATTGCGCGGCGAGCGCAACCGCGAGCCATTGGCAATTCCCGCCGGAATTTTTAATTTAATCCGGGTGGCTTTTTCGACACGACCTTCGCCTTCGCAATTGCGGCACGGTTTCTCCACGATCTGGCCAACGCCGCGACAACGCGGGCACGTTTGCGAAACTTGGAAAAATCCGCGCGAGCTGATGACCTGACCGCGCCCGCCGCAAACCGGACAATTGATCGTGCGCGATCCGGGCTCCGCTCCGCTGCCGTTGCATTTTTCACAGAGATCGAGTTTCCGAACTTCAATTTCCTTTTCCGACCCAAAGGCCGCCTCTTCGAGGGTGATCTGCATGTCGTAACGCAAATCCGCGCCACGTTGTCGATCTTCAGCGCGACCGCCCATTCCTCCGAAGAAGGTTTCGAAGATTCCGCCTGCGACTCCGCCGGCGCCGCCGAAAACTTCGCGGAAAATATCGAATGGATCGTGGAAGCCGCCGCGGAATCCCCCGCCCTGCTCGAATGCAGCGTGACCAAAACGATCGTAAGCGGCGCGTTTGTCGCCATCCATCAACACGTCGTAGGCTTCGCCGAGCTCTTTAAATTTTTCCTCGGAGTGCGGATCGTCCGGATTTTTGTCGGGATGAAACTTGACCGCGAGCTTGCGATAAGCGCGCTTCACTTCGTCGGTTGAAGCGCCACGAGCGACGCCCAGCACTTCGTAGTAATCGCGTTTCTTCGTCGTCGCCATCGTGAGGAACGATCAGAGCAGTTATTTTGCCGGGCCGCTGGAAACAACAACCGTGGAAGGCCGCAACAGCCGGTCTTTGATTTTGTAACCGCGCCGCGTCTGCCGGGTCACGGTTTCTTCCGGATATTCATCGCTCGGCTCATGCGCGATCGCTTCGTGCAAATGCGGGTCGAATTTTTGTCCGACCGCGTCAATCGGTTGGACACCATTCTCGCTAAGCAAGTCCTGAAGCTGTTTCAGAACGAGATTCATGCCGGAAAAAATCGGCGATTCCTCGCTCTGACCGCGCGCCGCTTCCAGCCCAAGCTCGAAGTTGTCGACAATTGAAACGAGTTTCTCGAGAAGATTTTTGTTCGCGTACTTGATGGCGTCCTCTTTTTCGCGCCCGCTCCGCTTTTTGTAATTCTCGAAATCAGCCTGGCTCCGCATCGCGAGATCGCGAAAGCGATCCAGGTCCGCCTGCAAAGTTGCGATTGCATCGTCGCTGCTGTCCGGGTCCGCGTTCGCAGCCGCCGATCTTTTCTTCTCTTCTGTAGGGGAAGCCGTTGGCTTCCCTGAGACGCTGACAGCGTCTCCTACAGCTGATTCTGTTACCGGAACTTTTTTCATGTCTTTCGAATCACAATCAAAGTGATGTCGTCGTTCTGCGGGGTCGAGCCGACGAAGTTGCGCAAATCATCGATCAACCTGGTGACGATTGTTTGCGCCGCTTCTTTGGCCGCGGATTGAATCGAGGCGAGCATTCGTTCCAACCCAAATTCGTTCCCTTCGTTATCGAGCGCTTCGGTGATTCCATCCGTGTAAAGCAAGATGAAATCGTCGCGCTCGAGCCCCACGGCGACGTCAGTTGTTAACCTGTCGAACACGTCTCCGCTGTCAATGCCGACGACCATCCCGGGCGTCTTCAACGGCTTAATCGCGCCCGTTTTTGCTGTGAAAAGCAGCGGCGCATCATGACCAGCGCGCGCGAGTGTGACGGCGCCGGTGGTGTGATCGAGAACGAGATAGGCCGCACTAATGAACATGTCTTCCTTAATGTCGGGATAGAGTTGGCGGTTCACCTTTTGCAGAACATCGCCCGGCGACGGATTCCCGATCGCCTGACTGCGCAACACGCTCCGGCAAATCGCCATGATGAGCGATGCGGGCACGCCTTTTCCGGAAACATCCGCAATCGCGACGCCGAGCCGCTGATCGTCGATCTTAATGTAATCGAAGTAATCGCCGCTGACGTGACGCGCCGGAACGTTCAATCCGGCCAGTTCGAAGCCGTTGACGTCGGGCGCCTCGGCCGGGAGCAGAATTCGTTGAATGTCGCGCGCGATCTGCAAATCGTGATCGAGCCGTTTCTTTTCGTTCGCTTCGGAATAGATGATCGCGTTGTAAAGCGCGAAGGCGGATTGCTCGGCGATCGATTTGAAAACGACAAAATCGTTTTGCGAGAACGGTGAACCGAGACGGCTATTCGCGAGCGCGAGGACTCCCATGTTCTGCTTTGCATACAGGAGCGGCGCGAACATGACCGAGCTCGCGCCGAAAGAGCTGTCGCGCAAGTTCGCAAGCTCCGGCACTTCCGAAAACTCATTGATGCAAGAAGGCGCGCCACTTTGCCAAACCCGACCGAGCAAACCCTGGTCGCGATCGATCGTGTGCTGCCGCAGAGCGCCGGCACATCGACCAGCGGCGGACAACCTTTCGAAAGGTAGGCCGGCGAAAGTTTGTTCCCCGTTCGATCGGTCAGATAAAGCGCGCCACCCTGCGCATCGAGAACGCGATTCGCGCCTTCAACAATCAAGCGATGCAGATTCGCCGGACGAATTGTTTCGCTGAAGGCTTCGCCGAGACCGTGAAGAAAATCGAATACCAGCGTCTCCTCGACCTGGATCTCTTCCTGTGAGCGTTCCAGCCGCCGAATGCTGCTGCGTTGGCGAAGCAGAGTGTAAATCCAGCCTACGAAACAGGCGACGAGGAGCCAGAAGAGAACCGTTGGCGAAAGATTGGCCAATTACTTCCCCGCTGTCGTTTGATGGAGGTCCTGCTTTAAGTAATCGAGAACGTCTTTGAATCGGGAGAGATTTTCCGGCGCAGCCTGACAGAGAGCTTCATGCGCTTGTAACATCGTCTCGGTGCGCTCTCGTTTCTCACTGTTCGCGCCGTCGCGCGCGTTCTCATTCACCGCCTCGCATTCCGGTGCAGCAGCCGCGCCATTGGATCGAATATCGAAAATCTGATCGAGCCCGAGTCCGCAAAGAAGTTCGCGGCTACGTTCGCCGGCATGGACGACATGAAAATGGCCTTGTCCTAATTCTCGCAATCGCAGCGCGACCGCGGCCATCGTTCCCATGAAAGTGGAATCCATCATCGGGCAATGCTCCAAGTCGATAACAAACTCGCGGTAACCGCGGTTGACCATTTCTTGCGCGAATTCTTTCAGGCTCCCGCTGTTGAGGAAGTTCCCTTTGCCTTCCACCCGCACCCAAACCGCAGGGCCGTTCACGCCGACTAATATCGATGACTGCACAGCTGAGTATTTAAGAATACAAGATCGACAGCGACACTGTCAAACGACACCCCACAGTGCTTCGGGGAGAGCGGGTTGCTATTCCCACATATAGGAGTGCTTTTCCGCGACAATCCGGCCGTTCTCGATCAAACAACAACGCCACGCAATCACGCGCCCGTCGTCGAAAAAATCGTCCCCCACCACCTTGAATTCCGTTCTGTAACTGCCACGCGCATCGGGATACGACGCCTCCTGCGCCTGCACGTGAGCATGTAATTTTTCCTGCCGGTACTCCAGGCGCACCGTCAAATTCGCGGCTCGCTTCGCTTTCCAAAAAAAATCGAAATAATTTCCGACGCGCTCGCGCTGATCGAGTTTCGTGACCGCGCCGAACAATCGGTACTGCCGCTCAAAACGAATGGACGCGTCTTGCACGGTCGTGGTTTTGCTCGAAGGCGCGGTGCTCGTCAGCTTGCCGCCCTTTGTTGCGGTCTGCGCGGATTGATTGTTCGCGCTGTTCTTGTCCTGACCCGGCGGCGTTTCCGTCAGCTGATAGAGCTTGGTCTTTCGAAATTCGAAATCGTCACTCAATGCGACCGGCAACGGCACGACGCGCTCGATGACGCGCGGTTGCGGGCGAGTGCGCGCGAAAACGCTTGAAGCAGCGACAGCAATGACAATCGCCAACGTGATTTTCGAATGCATCTGGCGCTCCACGTATAGCACTCGCGCGCCTCCAACTCTACATTCTTTCATGCTCGAGGTGCGCTACGATCACGGCGTTTATCTGCCCGCGCACGATCTCTGGCTCGATCCCTGGGAGCCAAAACGCTTCGCGTTCGTTTCGCACGCGCATAGCGATCACATCGCGCCGCATCAGGAGATGATTCTTTCCGAGCGCACCGCGCGTTTGATGCAAGCGCGCATGCCCGGAACGCGCGTCGAGCACGTTTTGCCCTTCGGCGAACAACGGCGCGTGCACGACGTCGATCTAATGTTGTTGCCGGCCGGACACATTTTCGGTTCGGCCCAATTGTTCCTTACGCACGAGAACGAAACGTTGCTTTACACCGGCGATTTCAAATTGCGCCATGGCAAATCCGCCGAAGCCGCGGAATGGCGCGAAGCCGACACCTTGATTATGGAAACGACGTTCGGTTTGCCGCGTTATCAGTTTCCGCCAACCGAAAAGGTCATGGAGCAGATCGTCGCCTTCGCGCGCGAGGCGATCGACGACGGCGCAGTTCCAGTGCTACTCGGCTATTCGTTAGGCAAAGCGCAGGAGATTTTGTGCGCGCTCGACGGCGCGGGACTGATGCCAATGCTGCACGGCTCCGTTTTTCAAATGACGCGCATCTACGAGCAGTTCGGCCAATCGTTTTGCAAATATGTTCGTTACAACAAGAACGACGTCGCCGGCAAAGTTCTCATTTGTCCGCCGAGCGCGAGTCATTCCCCAATGATCGAAAAAATTCCGCGCAAGAGAGTCGCAATGATCAGCGGTTGGGCGGTTGAGCCGAGCGCAATCTATCGTTATCAAGTCGACGCCGCGTTTCCGCTCTCCGACCACGCCGACTACAACGATCTCATCCGCTATGTCGATCTTGTGAAACCGAAGCGCGTTCTGACGTTGCATGGATTCGCGGCGGAATTCGCGCGCGACCTGCGCGAGCGCGGAATTGAAGCGTGGGCGCTCAGCGAAGAAAACCAAATGGAATTCAAAATGCCGAAGCCTTCCGTAGTGGCAGGCGTGTCGCCCACATCTAAAAAAACTGCGGTCGACACGGCCGCCTC